>NZ_JBBBEM010000095.1:0-65857 GCF_037154035.1 Kineococcus sp. G2
TGGGAGAGTAGGTCACCGCCGGCCACTCACTCTTGTGAGAAGTGGTGCGAGAGCACTTGCGGGGAGCTCACCTTCGGGTGAGCTCCCCGCGTTCGTTTCAGCGCCTTCCAGGTTGCGTGAGAGCCTGGTGGTACGCACGACATCTGAACAGCGACGAGGAGCCCGCACGCTGCGGGCAGGTGGGAGAACGGCATGTCTGAATCCCGGCCCAGGGGCCGTGACGAGGGGCGTCCCGCCTCCGGTGGTGGCCGCCCGCGCCAGGGCGGTGCGCCCACCGGTCGAGGCCCCCGCTCCTCGTCGCCCGACCGTCGTGACGGTGCTCCTCGTCGTGGTCCCGCCTCCGGTGGTTCTCCCCGTGACGGCGCGAGCGGCCGTGACCGCACCGAACGCCCTCGCCGTGACGGCTCCACCACCTCTCGGTCGGACGGCTCGCAGGGCGTACGCCGCCCCGCGGGCGGTGGTGCCGAACGGCCTGGCCGGGGGGTGCGTGACGCAGCGGGTCGCAGCAGCGGTGGCGCTGCGGAGAAGCGTCCCCGGTGGGGTGCTCCTGCGGCTGATCGTCCGCAGGGCGGACGCTGGCAGCGGGACGATCGCACCTCCTCCGGCCGCGACCAGCGCGAGCGTGGACGGGACGAACGCCGTCAGAGCGGTGCAGCGTCGCGTCCGGAGCGCAGCGACCGGCCGTGGTCCCGCGACGGCCGCCCCCAGGAGCGCACCGGTGAGCGACCCGGCGGCGCCGGCCGCACGGGCGACCGCGGGCCCCGGCGCGACGAGCGGGCTGCGCGCGGTGAGGACCGCGGGTTCCGCCGGGACGATCGCACCTCCTCCGGCGACCGCGAGCGCACGGGTACCAGGGACCCGCGTGGCACGGCCTCGCGTGAGCAGCGTGGGCCGCGTCCGTACGCCGGCCAGCGCGACGACCGACGGGAGCAGCGCGGTGGTCCGCGTCGTGACGACCGCGGTCCTGTCCGGGGTGGTGCACGTCCCCCTCGTCCCCAGCGCGACGGTGACCGTCGTGACGAGCAGTCGCGTTCGGCGCGCCCCGCTCGTCCCGCCGGTCCACGCATCCCCGACGACATCACCGGCCGGGAGCTGGCTCCCGACGTGCGGCGCTCGCTGCAGGGGCTGCCCGCCGAGAACGTGGACGCGGTCGCCCGTCACCTCGTGGCGAGCGGGCGGCTCGTCGACACCGACCCCGAGCGCGCCTGGCAGCACGCTCTGGCGGCGCAGCGGCGCGGTGGACGCATCGCCGCGGTGCGCGAGGCCGCTGCGATCGCGGCGTACAAGGCCGGGCACTTCCGCGAAGCCCTCGCGGAGTTCCGCACCGCGCGACGCATGACCGGGGACGACAGCTACCTGCCGCTCATGGCTGACTGCGAGCGCGGTCTCGGGCGACCGGAGCGCGCGCTGGACCTGGCCTCCACCCCGGAGGTCGCGCGACTCGACCCGGCGGCGAAGGTGGAGATGCTCATCGTCGCCGCCGGTGCCCGGGCGGACCTCGGGCAGCGCGAAGCCGCCGTCGTCGCGCTGCAGGTGCCGCAGCTGCGCGCCGCCGGCCGCGCTCCGTGGCGAGCCCGCCTCTGGTACGCGTACGCCGACGCCCTCCTCGCCGTCGGGCGCGAGGCCGAGGCGCGGGAGTGGCTGGAGAAGGCCGCCGGCGCGGACGCCGAGGGCGAGACGGACGCTGCGGAGCGCCTCGCCGAGCTGGACGGGGTCGTCTTCGACGAGGAGTACTTCGAGGACCTCGACGACTCGGAGGAGACGGCCGACGAGAGCTCCGACGACTCGGAGGAGACGGCCGCCGAGAGCTCCGACGACTCGGAGGAGACGGCCGCCGAGAGCTCCGACGACTCGGAGGAGACGGCCGCCGAGAGCTCCGACGACTCGGAGGAGACGGCCGCCGAGAGCTCCGACGACTCGGAGGAGACGGCCGACGAGGACGCCGTGCTCGACGCCGCAGGGGTGCAGGAGGACGTTCCCGGAGCGGGGGACGTCCCCGGCGAGGAGGACTGAGGGTGCGCGTCTACTGGCCCACCACCCTGACCGCGCTGGCCGCGGCCGCACCCTCCGGGGTGCTGGCCGCGGCTCCCGCCGCCGTCCACGCCGTCACCCCGGCCCTGCGGGAGTTCTACGCCGACGCGGACCCGCGGGAGCTCGAGGAGGAGCTGGAGTACGCGGCGATGAGCGACGCCGCCGAGCAGTCCCTGCGTCTGCTGGCCACCGCGCCCGCCGGCACCGCCCCCCGGCGGGTCGTGCTGGCCCTCGAGGTGCCGGAGCGCGCGCTGCCCCGCCCGGACGCCGCCGGCTGGTCGGCTCCGGAGCGCTCCCGGGTCGTGCTGGACTCGGACCTGACGCTCGGTGCGCTGGTGAGCGTGCACGTCGACGACGGCGACGCGGAGGAGGACGTGCGGGCCGCGGTGGCGGCGCTGCCCGCGGCCGACGCGGGCGACGACGACGCCCGCTTCACCGTGGAGTCGGCCGAGGGGCACGAGCTGCTCTGGTACGACGCGACCGAGCTCCCCCTCCTGCTGGCCGCGGGGGCCTGAGCCGCGGGCCCCGACGCCGTCCGGACCGGCGACCGGAGCGCTCAGCCGGCGAGGCGCTCCCGAGCCAGCTGGACCTCGGCGCGCACGAGGTCCAGCAGGCCCGGCAGTGCGGCCTGCTCCACGCTGGCGCCGAACAGGGGCACGTCCACGGACAGCGCGCCGGTGAGCTCGTGCTCGCAGCCGTCCTCCGCGGCGGGCCGCAGGCGCGCACGGGCCTCCAAGCGCACGGGCGCGCCGCGCACCGTCAGCTCCAGGGAGCCGTCGCGGGACCCGTCGGGGTCCGCCGCCCCCCACCGCTCCACCTGCTCCACGACGGCGGTGGCGCCCAGGTAACCGGCGGCCACGCGGGGCAGGCCGGCGGTGCCGACGGTGCGGGTGCTGCGCACCACCGTCGCGCCGCCCTCGGTGCCCACCTCCTCGGTGTGCTCCACGGCGCCCGAGCGCACGGCCCGCTCGGCGAGGAAGCCGGGATCGGTGAGCAGCGCGAAGACGGCCTCGGGCGGGCCCGGCAGGGGGGAGCGCTCGGTGAACGGCGTGGGCACGCGGCGACTGTACGGGGCTCGCGCACCCCTCGCCTCGCGGCGCCCGACCGGTGCGTCCGGGCGCAGGGCACTAGGGTCGGGAGGGCGAAGCCACCGGCCACCCGGAGCAGTGATGCCCGTCTCGACCCAGTTCTCGACCACCACCGAGCTGCGGCCGCTCGTGCGCTCGGCCGCCGCGGCGCGCGGGCCCGCCTGGAACACCGCGCCCGAGGCGCTGCGCCCCGCCACGGCCGCCGAGCGCGTGCTGCTGGACTACTTCGCGCACACCGCGGTGGAGGACCTGCGCGAGCGCGCGCCGCAGGACCTGGCCGCCGCCGTCTCCTCCCACCTGGCGCTGGGGCGCAGGCGCGGGGCGGGCGCGACGCTCGTGCGGGTCGTGGCCGGTGAGGAGGCGGGCGCCGGCCCGTCGCGGTCGGTCGTGGAGGTCGTCACCGACGACACGCCGTTCCTCGTCGACAGCCTCACCTCCGCGCTCACGCGCACCGGCCGCGGCATCCACCTGCTCGTGCACCCGCGCCTGGCGGCGCGGCGCGACCCCGACGGGGCCCTGCAGGACCTGCACGACGTGGCGACCGCGCCCCCGTCGGAGCCGGCCGAGAGCTGGATCCGCATCGAGGTCGACCGGGACAGCGGCGCCGACGACCGGGAACGGCTGCAGCGGGAGCTCGTGGACGTCCTCGACGACGTGCGCGCCGCCGTGCGGGGGTGGCAGGCCATGCGTGCGCGCGCCACCCAGCTCGCCGACGAGCTGCAGCTCGACCCGCCGGTGGGCGTGGGTGACGAGGAGCTGCGGGTGGCCGAGCGGTTCCTGCGGTGGATGGCCGACGACCGCTTCACGTTCCTCGGCTACCGCGAGTACGACCTGCGCGAGGACGCCGGTGAGGTGGTCCTCGCGGCCCGCCCGGAGACCGGGCTGGGGGTGCTGGCCGAACGCCTGGGCCGCAGCACGGGGCGCGTGCGCCGGCTGTCGGGTCCGGTGCGGGAGAAGGCCGCCGAGCCGCAGGTGCTGGTGGTGACGAAGGCGAACGCGCGGGCCACGGTGCACCGGCCCGCCTACCTGGACTACGTGGGCGTGAAGAAGTTCGACGCCTCCGGCCGCGTCACCGGCGAGCGGCGCTTCCTGGGCCTGTTCACCTCCAGCGCGTACACGGACCCCGTCCGGCAGGTGCCGGTGGTGGCGGAGAAGGTCTCCGAGGTGCTGGCGCGCGCCGGCTTCGGCGCCGACGGGCACTCGGCGAAGGACCTGCTGAGCATCCTGGAGACGTTCCCGCGCGATGAGCTGCTGCAGGCGGACGTGGAGCACGTCCTGGCCACCTCGCTGGCGGTGCTGCGCCTGCAGGAACGCCGCCGCACCCGCCTGTTCGTGCGCCGCGACCCCTACCGGCGGTTCATGTCCTGCCTGGTGTTCCTGCCGCGCGACCGGTACACCACGCGGGTCGGTGCGCGCATCGAGGAGCTGCTGCGCGAGGCGTTCGACGGCGGGTCCGTGGAGCACACGCTGCGGGTGTCGGAGTCCGTGCTGGCGCGCCTGCACGTGGTGGTGCGCGCGCGCCCCGGCGAGGAGCTGCCGGACGTCGACGTGGCCGAGCTGGAGGCCCGGGTGGCGCGCGCCACCCGCAGCTGGGACGACGACCTGCTGGACGCGGCCCGCGCGGAGCTGGGGGAGGAGCCCGGGGCGGCGCTGGTGCGCCGCTGGGCGGCGGGCGTACCGGGCAGCTACCGCGCGGCGGTGGACCCCGCGCAGGCCGTGCACGACCTGCAGCGGGCCGAGGAGCTGCTGACCCGCACCGGGCCGGACGGCGACGCGGCGCCCGTCCTGGACCTGCGCGACGCCGAGGGGGAGCCGCGCACGTGGCGGCTGACGTCCTACCGCAGCGCACCGGTCACGCTCAGCGCGGTGCTGCCCTTCCTGGCGGACCTCGGGGTGGAGGTGACCGACGAGCGCCCGCACGTGCTGGTGCGCGAGGACGGCCGCCGGGTGTGGGTGGACGACGTGGGTCTGCGGTTGCCGGTGGACGTGCGCAACCTCGACGCCGACCCGGCGGCGGCGCGGGCGCGCTTCTGCGAGGCGTTCGCCGCGGCGTGGAGCGGCGCGGCCGACAGCGACGCCCTGGCCCGCCTGGTGCTGGCCGCGCAGCTGTCCTGGCGGCAGGTGGCGGTGCTGCGGGCGCTGACGCGCTACCTGCGGCAGGTGGGGCTGGCGTACTCGGTGGAGTACGTCGCCGGTTGCCTGCTGGGGGACGTGGGCCTCACCCGCGCGCTCGTGCGCCTGTTCGAGGCGCGGTTCGCGCCGTCGCGGCCCGGGCAGGACGGCCAGCGCGCGGAGGTCGTCGAAGCGCTCGTGGAGGAGACCACGGGGGCGCTGGACGGCGTGGAGGGCCTGGACGCCGACCGGATCCTGCGGGCGCTGTTCTCGGTGGTGCGGGCGGTGCTGCGCACCAACGCCTACCAGTGCGGTGCGGACGGCGAACCGCACCCGTACCTGTCGTTCAAGCTCGACCCCTCGCAGGTGGAGGGGATGCCCGCACCGGTCCCGCACGCGGAGGTGTGGGTGTACTCCCCGCGGGTGGAGGGCGTGCACCTGCGCTTCGGGGAGGTGGCGCGGGGGGGCCTGCGCTGGTCGGACCGGCGCGAGGACTTCCGCACCGAGGTCCTCGGACTGGTGAAGGCGCAGGTGGTGAAGAACGCCGTCATCGTGCCCACCGGCGCCAAGGGCGGTTTCGTCGCCAAGCAGCTGCCCGACGCCTCCGTGGACCGCGACGCCTGGTGGGCGGAGGGCACCGCCTGCTACCGCACCTTCATCTCCGGTCTGCTGGACGTCACCGACGACCTGCGCACGGAGGAGGGGCGGCGCCGGGTGGTGCCGCCGGTGGACGTGGTGCGCTACGACGGCGACGACCCGTACCTCGTGGTCGCCGCCGACAAGGGCACCGCGACGTTCTCCGACACCGCCAACGAGATCGCCCTGGCGCGCGGGTTCTGGCTCGGTGACGCGTTCGCCTCCGGCGGGTCGGTCGGCTACGACCACAAGGCGATGGGCATCACCGCGCGCGGGGCGTGGGAGAGCGTGCGCCGGCACTTCCGCGAACTCGGCCACGACGTGCAGACCGAGCCCACCACCGTCGTCGGCGTGGGCGACATGAGCGGCGACGTGTTCGGCAACGGGATGCTGCTGAGCCGGCAGCTGCGGCTGGTGGCGGCGTTCGACCACCGCCACGTGTTCCTGGACCCGGACCCCGACCCGGAGGCCTCGTACGCCGAGCGGCGCCGGCTGTTCGAGCTGCCGCGCTCGTCGTGGGCGGACTACGACCGCTCCCTGATCAGCGCCGGCGGCGGCGTGTACAGCCGCAGCGCGAAGTCGGTGCCGATCAGCGAGCAGGTGGCCCGCAGCCTCGGCCTTCAGGCGGGGGTGAGCGCCCTGACGCCGATCGAGCTGGTGCGTGCGATCCTCACCGCCCCGGTGGACCTGTTCTGGAACGGCGGCATCGGCACCTACGTCAAGGCGTCCACCGAGTCGCACGCCGAGGTGGGCGACAAGGCCAACGACGCGGTGCGCGTGGACGGCGCGCAGTTGCGGGTCCGGGTCGTGGGTGAGGGCGGCAACCTCGGCCTGACCCAGCGCGGGCGGATCGAGGCGGCCACCGCCGGTCGCGGTGGGCAGGGCGTGAAGCTGAACACCGACGCCATCGACAACTCCGCCGGCGTGGACTGCAGCGACCACGAGGTCAACATCAAGATCCTGCTGGACCAGCTCGTGACCCGCGGGCAGCTGCAGGCCGCGGACCGCGACGCGACGCTGCTGCGGATGACCGACGAGGTCGGCCGCCTGGTGCTGCGGGACAACTACGAGCAGAACGTCGCGCTCAGCGTGGAGGGCACCTTCGCGGCCGGTCTGCTGCCGGCGCACCGCCGGATGCTGGAGGCGCTGCAGCGCAGCGGGGAGCTGGACCGCCGGCTGGAGGCGCTGCCGTCCGCGGAGGACCTAGACCGTCGCGCGCGGGAGGGGCGCGGGCTGACGATGCCGGAGCTGTCGGTGCTGATCGCGTACGCGAAGATCTCCCTGGGCCGGGCGGTGCTGGCCTCGCCGCTGCCGGACGAGGGCTGGGTCGAGGACGCGTTGCGGTCCTACTTCCCCGCGGAGCTGGTGGAGCGGTTCGGTGAGCACCTGCTCGAGCACCCGCTGCGCCGCGAGATCGCCACGACGGTCCTGGTGAACCGGGTCGTGGGCACCGGTGGGCTCACGTTCGCGTTCCGCGCGGCGGAGGAGACCGGGGCGGAGCCGGCGGACGTGGTCCGCGCCTTCGCCGTGGCGGCGCGCGTGTTCGGGCTGGACGAGCGGGCGGCGGCCGTGGAGGCCCTCGACGGGCGCGTGGCGGCCGAGGTGCAGGCGCGCATGCGCCAGCGGGCGCAGCGCCTGCTGGACCGCAGCGTGCGCTGGTTGCTGCACTCGCGTCCGGAGGGCGTGGACGTGGCTGCCGAGGTCGCCCGCTTCGCCGGCCCGGTCGGCGAGCTGGCCCCGCGGGTGCCGGAGCTGGCGCGCGGGGAGGACGCGGCCGTGGTGCGGGTGGACGCGGAGGGGTTCGCCGCCGCCGGGGTGCCGGCCGGTGAGGCGCTGCGGGTGGCGTCGCTGCTGCCGACCTTCGCGCTGCTGGACGTGGTGGAGGTGGCCGGTGCCACCGGTCGCGAACCGGCCGAGGTGGCCGACGTCTGGTTCGAGCTGTCCGGTCGCCTGGACGTGGAGACGCTGCTGAGCAGCATCGCCGAGCTGAGCAGGGAGGACCGGTGGCACTCGCTGGCCCGGGCCGCGCTGCGCGAGGACCTGTACGGGGTGCTGCGGGACCTGACGGCCTCCGTGCTGGAGCACGCGAGCGGGGTGGGCGCCGCGGCGGCGGTGGGGGCGTGGGAGGAGTCGCACGCCCCGGCGGTGCGGCGTGCGCGCGCCACCCTGCAGGAGGTCGCGGCGTCCGGGCGCAGCGACCTGGCGTCGCTGTCGGTGGCGCTGCGGGTGCTGCGCTCGGTGGTGCGGGCGGGGTGAGCGGTCGCCGGGGCGGACGGGGTGATCGTGCTGCGGCGGGCGCGCCGTAGGCTTCGGAGGTGCCCACCATGGCTGACCTGCTGCAGTCCGAGACCGGCCTGGGCCCCGCCGAGGCCGAGTGGCTCCGGTTGCTCGTCGGCGACTGGCAGCTGATCTCCGACCTGTCCTTCGCGGACCTCGTGCTGTGGGTGCCGTCGGCGGACCGGCAGCACTTCGTGGCGGTGGCGCACTGCCGGCCCACCACCGGGCCCACCGTGCACTACGACGACGTGGTCGGCGCGGTCCTGGAGCGCGGCCGCCGCCCGCAGGTGGACACCACCTTCGACGAGGCGCGCAGCCTGCGCGGCCGCGACCCCGAGTGGGACGACGACGTGCCGGTGCGCGAGGAGACGATCCCGGTGGTGCGCGAGGGCGTCGTGCTCGGGGTGCTGGCCCGCCACACCAACCTGGCGACCTCCCGCACGCCCAGCCGACTGGAGCTGAACTACGTCAAGTGCGCCGACGACCTCACGCGCATGATCGCCGTGGGGGACTTCCCGCAGACGTCGGCCCCCACCGGCCCGCGGCGCGGCGCACCCCGGGTGGGGGACGGGATGCTGCGCCTGGACGCCGACGGCGTGGTCACCTACGCCAGCCCCAACGCCCTGTCGGCGTTCCACCGCGCCGGGCTCATCGGCGAGCTGGTGGGGGCGAACCTGGCCGAGGTGGCGTCGTCGCTGGCGGCCAGCCACCTGCCGGTGGACGAGTCGCTGCCGCTGGTGGTCACCGGCCGGGCGCCGTGGCGCACCGACCTGGAGACCGAGGCCGCCACCCTGGCGATGCGCGCCATCCCGCTGACGCGCCGCGAGGGCGGTGGCCCGCCGACGCGGGTGGCGGCGCTGCTGCTGGTGCGCGACGTGTCCGAGCTGCGCCGCCGCGAGCGCGAGCTGATGACGAAGGACGCGACGATCCGGGAGGTGCACCACCGCGTCAAGAACAACCTGCAGACCGTGGCGGCGCTGCTGCGGCTGCAGGCGCGGCGCATCACGTCCGAGGAAGGGCGTTCGGCGCTGCAGGAGGCGATGCGCCGGGTGGAGACCATCGCGACGGTGCACGAGACGCTGTCGCAGGGCATCGACGAGAACGTCGACTTCGACCAGGTCCTGGACCGCTGCCTGATGATGGCTGCCGAGGTGGCGATGTCGAACGCCGAGCGGGTGCGCACGGTGCGCGAGGGCCGCTTCGGCGAGGTGCGCCAGGAGGACGCCACGGCGCTGGCGCTGGTGCTCACCGAGCTGGTCACCAACGCCGTCGAGCACGGCTTCGGGGCCGGGCGCGCCGGCACCGTCGTGGTCAAGGTCGAGCACACCGGCGAGGACCGCCTGGAGGTCGTGGTCAGCGACGACGGGGTGGGCCTGCCGGAGGACTTCCAGGTGGGGCGCTCCGGCCTGGGCACGCAGATCGTGCGGTCCCTGGTGGCGGGGGAGCTGCGCGGGCGGATGGAGTTCGGGCCCGGCGAGTCCGGCGGCACGCAGGTGCGCCTGGACGTGCGGGTGCGGCGCGGCTCGTCGCCGCTGGGGAGCGTGCGCAGCCGGTGAGGTCGCCCGCCGGCGCGCCGGCCGCACGCGAGGAGGGCCCCCACCCGGTGGGTGGGGGCCCTCCTCGGCGGCCGCGCGGGGCGGCCGGGAGCCGGTGTCAGCCGGCGCGGCGGGCGCGGGCGGCGCGGCGCTTGAGGGCACGGCGCTCGTCCTCGCTCATGCCGCCCCAGACGCCGGAGTCCTGGCCGGTCTCCAGCGCCCACTTCAGGCAGCTGTCCACGACCTCGCAGCGCCGGCAGACGGCCTTGGCCTCCTCGATCTGCAGGATGGCCGGGCCGGTGTTGCCGATGGGGAAGAACAGCTCGGGGTCTTCGTCGAGGCAGGCAGCACGGTGGCGCCAGTCCATGGGGGGTCCACTCCTTCTTCGCGTTGCGGTCTCAGTGCGCGCGACGGTCCGCTGTCACACGGGTGTCACGCGGGATCCCTGAGCACCGGCAGCGCCGGCGGTGCCTGGACGCACGGGCCCTGGTCCTCGAGGGATCGGGGGTGACGTGCGTCGGGGATCGCGTCGGCATCAAGGTTCACACTCCGCGGCGCGTCCCACAAGAGGGGGGCACCGACGGGTCGTGGAGAACCCGTGTCAGGTTCGTCACACGGACTTAACACGGACGACCCCTTTCGGCAATCCCAGGGACCTAGGACGGTGAGAGCCCGGGGTTCCGGGCCCGGGAACCGCTCGGTGCGGCGGTGCGGCCGGCGACCGCCGGGGGCGAGCGGCCTTACGGTGCTCCTCGTGCCCGACCGTGCCGCGCCCCGTCCCTCCTCCCAGCGTGGGGGTGGACCCGCTCGTTCGCCACTGCTGACCGCCGTCGCCGTGGTCGTCGTGCTGGAGGCGGTGCTCCTCGTGGCCGGTGCCGCCTACCTCGCGCACGGGCTGCTGGTGGAGGACGCCACCGAGCCGGTGGCCGCCGTGGTGCTCACGCTGACGACCCTGGCCTTCGCCGCCGGCCTCGCCCTGTGCGCGCACGGGCTGCTGCAGCGGGCGGCGTGGGCCCGCTCACCGGTGCTGGTGTGGCAGCTGCTGCAGCTGGCGGCCGGGTGGCCGGCCTTCAGCGGCGGCGCGCCCTGGCTGGGGGTGCTGCTGGTGGTGCCGGCAGCCCTGGTGCTCGTGGGGTTGTTCCTGCCCCCGGTGTCGGCCCAGCTGTCCCGCTGACCCCGCACCGCCGGCAGCCGCCCGCCGCGGCGCTCACTCCTGCTGCGGGCCCAGCCCCTCGCGCAACTGGGTCAGGGTGCGGGCGAGCAGCCGGGAGACGTGCATCTGCGAGATCCCCACCTCGGCGGCGATCTGCGCCTGCGACATGCCGCGCACGAAGCGCAGGGCCAGGATGCGCCGCTCGCGGGGGGCCAGCGACGACAGCAGCGGCCGCAGCGCCTCGCGGTTCTCCACGTTCTCCAGGCGGTCGTCCACGCTGCCGAGGGAGGCGACGGGGGAGGTGGGCGAACCGGTGTCCAGGGGCAGGGTGGCGTAGGCGTTCGCCGACTCCAGCGTCTCCACGACCTCGTCGGCGTCCTGCCCGGTGCGCGCGGCGAGCTCCGCGATCGTCGGCGCGCGCCCCAGCTCGTGGGTCAGCGCCTCGCGCGCGTCGGACAGGGCCCGCCCGGCCTCCTGCACGCGCCGCGGCACCCGCATCGCCCACCCGCGGTCGCGGAAGTGCCGCTTGATCTCCCCCAGCATCGTGGGCACGGCGTAGGCGCCGAACGGCACGCCCCGCTCGGGGTCGAAGCGGTCCAGCGCCTTCAGCAGGCCGATGGTGGCCACCTGCACGAGGTCGTCGTGCGGTTCCCCGCGCCCGTGGAAGCGCGCCGCCAGGTGCTCGGCCAGCGGCAGGTGGCGGCGGGTCAGCTCCTCGCGCACCCGCGCCCGTTCGGGGTCGTCCGCGGGCAGGCGCGCCAGCAGTTCGTGCAGCGACGCCTCCTCCGGCTGCGGCGCGCGGTGGTGCTCGTCGGGCAGCTCGTCCGCCGGGGGTGCGTCGACCGGCGGCTCACCGGGTGCGCCGCCCCCGCGGGTCCCCCGCGCCGCCGGCAGCGGGGACGCCGCCGCGCCGGCCGCGGGGTCGCCGCTCACACGGCCCCCGACGGCGCGCCCGGCGCGCCGCCTGCGCCCTTGCTGTGCCGCAGCACGATCCAGGCGCCGGAGGAGGACGTGCCGGTGAAGACCTCACCGACCAGGGCCTCCAGCACGGCCCAGGCGAAGCTGGAACGCTCGGGCAGCTCACGCGCGGGTCCCCGCACCTCCACCTCCAGGCTCCCGTCGCCCAGGCGGAACGTGGCGACCAGGTGCTGAGCACCCGCCGCCGGGTCCAGCAGCAGCGTGCACGCCTCGTCGACCGCGATGCGCAGGTCCTCGATCTCGTCGAGCGTCAGGTCGAGCCGCGCGGCCAGTCCGGCGCTCGCGGTGCGCACCACCGTCAGGTAGGCGGGGTCCGCGGGCACGCGGAGCTCGACGAGGTCGCTGGCCTGCTCGACGGCCGTGGTGGTCGACACGTGGGAGTCCTCTCGGGGCCGGCCCGGTGGGCCGGCGTGCTGCGCGGGGGTCGGGGGCGGGGTGGTGCCCGGGCGGCTCCGGCGGTGAACCGGGTGCACGGTGCAGCTTCGCACGGGCGGGGCGTTCACAGCGTGACGGTCCGTCACGTTCCGGCCGGGCGGGCCATCAGGGGCGGGGGTGGTGCCCCGGTGGCGCCAGCCGGGCCAGGCCCTCGCCGTCCAGGCGCCACACGGTCCACTCCTCCTGCGGTGCGGCACCCAGGGTGCGGTAGAAGGCGTGGGCGGGGGTGTTCCAGTCCAGCACCCACCACTCCAGGCGGCCGTAGCCGCGCTCGGCGCACAGCGTCCCCAGTCGGCCGAAGAAGGAGCGGGCGATGCCGCGGCGGCGGTGCTCGGGACGCACGTACAGGTCCTCCAGCCACATGCCCCGCTGGCCCTGCCAGGTCGAGAAGGTGGTGTACCACAGCGCCATCCCGGCCACCTCGGCACCGGTGGGACCGTCCACCTCGGCGAGCAGGCAGCCGATGCCGCTGCCCGGCTCCAGCGCCCGGGCGAAGTCGTCGCCGGTGGCCGTGGCGGCCGACGGTTCGCGCTCGTACTCGGCCAGCTCCCGGACGAGCTGGGCGATCACCTCGCCGTCCGCGGGTGTCGCCTCCCGCAGCCGCACGCCGGCCGGTGTGGTGGTCACGTCCTCGGTGGTGCTCACCGCTCCACCGTAGGCGGCGGGGGTGAGCCGTCCGGGAGCGCCACCCGCACCGAGGTCCAGGTGCCGTCGGTGACGGCGAAGCCGGCCCCGGGGCCGGCGGCCGGTGCGAGCACCGCGCGCCGGCCGAGGACGTCGGCGGGAACCTGGCCACCGCGTCCCAGCAGCACCGCGGTGCGGGCCGCGCGCAGCTGCGCGGGCAGCCCGCGGAAGGCCGCGGCGACCTCGGTGCCGTCGGCCGCGGCCACCAGCACCGCACCGCCCGGCCCGCCCCGCGACACCGCCAGCAGCACGTCCTCCACCGCCGGCGGCAGCGCGCGGGTGGCGTCGTCCACGAGCACGACGGCTCCAGGGGTCTCCACCACCCGGCGCAGCCCCTCGGCGTCCTGCGCACCGGTCCACACCGCGCCGGGGAAGGCGGCCCGGGCGGCGCGATCGGCCGTGACCACGGCCACCGGGGGCGGATCGTCGCGACGCGCCAGCGCTGCGGCCACCGCCCGCAGCGCGGTCGTCCGCCCGCTGCGGGCCGGGCCGCACACGAGCACCCCGCCGGCCAGGTCCACCAGCACCGGGGACGCGTCGTCCCCGCCCACGCCGAGCGGCACGGTGGTGCCCGCGAGGACCGGCAGCCGCTCCACCGGCACCGAGGCCGGCAGCGCCCGCACCCGCACCAGCGCGCGCCGTCGCGCGGACCCCACCGGTGCCGGGGAGGGACCGGGGGCGGCGACCTGCACCTCGGCGGCCTCCCGGTCGCGCACCAGCAGGCCCCTGCCCGCCGGCTGGACGACGGGCACCCGCTGGGCGGGCACCCCCACCAGCGCCGCGTCCGCGCGGTCGGCCAGGCGCAGCAGGACCACCTCGCCGGCCGCCGCGGCCACGGAGGAGGTCAGCAGGGCGCGGTCCCCGGTGACGGCCACGCGCACGCCCGCGGCGCTGCCCTCGCGCAGCAGGCGGGTGAACGCCTCCACCGGTGCGCCCAGGTCCACGCCCGCCAGGTCGGTGGCCCAGCCGTCCCAGCCGTCGGCGAGCAGCACCAGGTGCGGCAGCCGCCCCGCTCCCGGTACCCGCCGCGCCGCCTCCAGGTCGCGCACCCCCAGCTGCGCGAACAGCTCCCGGCGGCGCTGCACCTCCTCGACGAGGCGCTGCAGCAGGCGGCCCGCGCGCCACGGCTCGGAGCGCCCCACCACCGAACCCACGTGCGCCCGGTCCGCCAGGTCGGCCAGGGCGCCACCGCCGTCCAGCACGCTCACCTCCGCGTGCTCGTGGGCGGCCGCCTCGGCCAGGGCCCGCAGCAGCGTGCTCCGCCCGCTGCGCACGGCGCCGACCACGAGGAGGTGCTCGCCGGCCGCCAGGTCCCACGCGGCGCCCGCGCGCCGCTGCTCGTCGGGCAGGTCGAGCAACCCCCACGGCAGCACCGCCGCACCCGCCGCCGGGCGCGGCAGCTCCGCCACCGGCACGTGCGCCGGCAACGGCGGCAACCACGGCGCGGCGGACACGGGCCGCCCGCGCAGCGCCGCCGCCGTCCGCGCGGCGGCGACCACCCCCGCGAGCGCACCCGCGCGGTGCGCGGTCCCGGCGCCCGGTGCGGCGGTCTCGTCCGCCCGCCGCACCCGCACCTCCGACGGGTCGTCACCCGCCGCCAGCAGCGCGGTCTGGAACAGCTCCAGCCCGCCACCCCCGCGGCGCAGCACGGCCCGCCCCGGCACGTCGCCGCCGAAGGACGCCGGTGACGGGTCACCGACGACGTCCTCGGCGTCGGCGCGGTCCTGCACGCGCAGGGCGACGCGGGCGTTGGTGTTGGCGCGGATCTCCGGGCTGACCGCACCGGCGGGCCGCTGCGTGGCCAGCACCAGGTGCACGCCCAGGGAACGCCCCACGGCCGCCAGCCGCACCAGGCCGTCGACGAACTCCGGCAGCTCCTGCGCCAGCACCCGGAACTCGTCGACGACGACGACCAGCCGGGGCAGGTCCGCCGCAGCCGGGGAGGACGCCGCCACGTCCGCCACGTCGGCCGCACCCGCCGCCCCCAGCACGGCCTCGCGGCGGCGCACCTCGGCCCGCAGGCTGCGCAGCACCCGTCGCGCGAGGTGCTCGTCGAGGTCGGTGACCAGGCCCGCCACGTGCGGCAGGTCCGTGCAGCCGGCGAAGGCCGCGCCGCCCTTGTAGTCCACCAGCACGAACCGCACCGCGTCCGGCGGCGCCTGCAGCGCCAGGCTGGTCACCAGCGCCTGCAGGAGCACCGACTTGCCGGAACCGGTCGTCCCGGCCACCAGGACGTGCGGGCCGTCGGCCACGAGGTCCAGCCGGCACGGGCCGCTCGCGGTGGCTCCCAGCACCGCCACGGCCCCGGGCGCGCGCCGCTCCCAGGCGTCCGCGAGCGCTACCGGGTCCACGGCGGGGGCGCCCGCGGGTGCGGCCGGCCAGCCCAGCAGGGGCAGCAGCGCGACGCTCCGCGGCACCCCGGCCGCACCGGCCGGGGCGGCGTCGCGCACGGGCGCCAGGGCGCGGGCCAGCGCCCAGGCCCAGTCCTCCCGCACGGCGTCGGCGCGCACCGGTACCGCGGCGGCGCCCGAGGGGTGCAGCACGGCGTCGCCGGACGCGTCGGCCGCCAGTTCCAGCACCGCGGTGCACTCCGCCGGCAGGCGTGCGCGGTCGGTGTCCAGGCACAGCACGTGCAGCCCCTCGGTCGCGCCCTCGCGCAGCAGCAGGGTCAGGTGCGGGTCGGCGCGCCGGTCCGCGGAGCCGTCGACGAGGAGGACCACCGGTCGCGGGGTCGCGCCGGGCCCGCCGCCGCGCGCGGTGCGGGCGTCGCGGCGCCGCTCCAGCTCGGCGGCCAGCGCGGGCAGCACCCGGCCGTCACCGCCCGCACCCGACCGGGCGGACCCCGCCTGGTCGGGTGCCGCCTGGTCGGGTGCCGCGTGGTCGGACCCCGCGTGGGGCAGCAGGTCCAGCCAGCGCCAGTCCGCGCGGTCCCCGGCGAGGGCGAGGCCGGCCTCCTCGGGGCCGTGCCAGGCGACCACCTGCCCGACGAGCTGACGCAGCACCGCCAGCGCCAGCGGACGCGGGCCCGCCACCCCCAGCGGACCCGCCGTCAGGTCGACGGTGACCGGGACGTCGTCGAGGTCGCCCCCGGGCGGTGGCTCCGCGGCCGCCGGCTCCCCGCCGGTCGCCACGGGCTCCTCGACGACCACGGCGCTCGCCGCGCGCACGCGCCCGAGCCCCACGCGCAGCAGCAGGGCGTCGGGCGCGGTGCGGGTGCGCTCGTGCAGGCGGCTGCCCAGGTGCACGCACTGGGCCAGCACGTCGGCCGGCCCGGGTGCGGCGTCGTGCCGGCGGCGGTGCTCGTCGGCGAGGGACCGCGCGTGCGCGGCGCGCACCCGCTCGCGGGCGGCGCTGAGAGCGACCGCGTCGCGCTCGCGGGCGGCGCCCACCCCGCGGCGCTGGGACAGCCAGTGCCCACCGGCCAGGACCGGGGAAGCCAGGCCGAGCAGCAGCGACAGCGGGGACCACGCCAGTGCCAGGACCACGGCCACGGCGAGCGGCACCAGCAGCGCCAGCCACGGCACGCCGGGCAGTTCGCGCACCGGGCCGGGGGCGGGCCAGCGCAGCGGCGGGGCAGCGGGGCCCGCGCCGGGGGGACCCAGCCGGGGTGCGCGGTGCAGCAGCAGGTGGCCCTCGCCGTCCGGTCTGACCTCGGCAGCCTCCACGGCGGGTGGCGCCACGTGCAGCACGCTGGAGCCGACGAGCAGCCGGGCGCCCGGCTCCAGCACCAGCGCCTGCGCCACTTCGCGGCGCGCTCCGGGCAGCAGCAGGGCGGTGCCGTTGAGGGAGCCGGCGTCGTGGACGGTGACGGACCCGTCCACCGCCACGTCCAGCACCGCGTGGACGCGGGAGACCCCCGGGTCGGCCAGGGCCACGGCGGGAGCGGTCGCACCGCCGGCACGGCCGACGACGTGGCGGCCGGGCGGGAGGTCGACGCGGTGACCGCTGTCGGGACCGGAGGTCACCGCGACGGTCACGGCGCCCGCAGCAGCGGGCGCACCCGCCGGCGGGGGAGGACCGGCGGGTGCGCCGGCCACCGGGTCCGCGCCCACGGCGAGGACCGCGCCCCGCAGCAGCGGGGTCGCACCCAGCGGGGCGTGCTCGACGCAGGACCCGGCCACGCGCGGAACCCCCGGCCACGGCCCGGTGACGGCCTCGATCCGTTCGCGCACGCTCGACAGCGGGGTCCCCGCGGGTGCGTCGACGACGACGTCGGTGCCCCCGGGGCCGCCGACGCCGACGACCGTGAGGCGCAGACGCACCCCGTCAGGCTGCCGCCCGCACCGGTCCGGGTCGCCGCTGTCCACACCCCGGGAGCCGTGCCGGGGGTTGTCCACATCCCCCGGACGCGCGCGGCGGCTGCTGCCTACCGTGCTCGGGTGCGGAGGGGTTCCGCGGTTGCGGAGCGGAGGAGGTGCGCGTGGACGCGGTGCGGCTGGTCGAGGACGAGGTCCGGGCGGAACTGCGCCGCCGGATCTCCGCCGGGGGTTTCCGCGCCACGCCGCGGGAGCTGCACGCCCTCGTCGACGAGGCGGTCACCGGCTACGACCTGCGGTCGCTGGACGGGTCGCTGCCGTTCCTCGCCGACCGCTCGGCGGCGGTGCGCGAGGTGGTCGCCGCCGTGTCCGGTCACGGGCCGCTGCAGCGGTACTTCGACGACCCCGAGGTCGAGGAGATCTGGATCAACGAACCCGGCAAGGTGTTCGTCGCCCGCGGCGGCGTGCCGGAGCTGACCACGACGATCCTGGAGGAGGACGCCGTGGTGGAACTGGTGGAGCGGATGCTCGCCAGCACCGGCCGGCGCGTGGACCTGTCCAGCCCGTTCGTGGACGCCACCCTGCCGGACGGTTCCCGCCTGCACGTGGTCATCCCCGACATCACCCGCCGGCACTGGGCGGTGAACGTGCGCAGGTTCGTCGCCCGCGCCCGCCGCCTGGAGGACCTGGTGGAGCCGGGGGTGCTGTCGGCGCAGGCGGCGCGGTTCCTGGCGGCCGCGGTCGCCTCGGGGCTGAACGTGCTCGTCAGCGGGGCGACCCAGGCAGGTACTCATCCCCTGTATTGTGACTAAAGTCACCATCGGTGGGGTGGACGAGAATGCCGGCGTATGCGACTACTCAACGCGCGGCCAGGTCGTCAGGGCCAAGGCACTCGCCACGTCAAAACATGCTGATCGACAATGTCAACCATGTCGCTTAGAGCGGCTCTGGCGTTCGGATGCTTGTCCCAAGAGTTCCATTTTCGCTGTAGTGCGTATGCGACTATGTCCGCCATTTGGACGCCGGGACTCAGGCGGGAGTTTACAAAATGGATTGAGTCAATGATGGTTTCGAGTTTCCTGCCAGGAACGGGGCCATTGCCCCAATCTTGAAGATCGGCGACCATACTTACCGCTCGAAGTTCGTGTTCTTTCTGTTCATCTGCGATTACGATCTTATTGTCCATGGAATATCGGTCGAGCTTCTCAAGAAGGAACTGTAGGGCGAGAAGGTAGGCGTTAGTATCAAATTCACCGTTATACCGTGAGTTCAGTCGCTCTTTGCGGATGCTCGCATGAGCGATGCCGATATCCAAGTCTTTAAGGACTTGGATCGCGTCACTGTAAACGGACAGCAATTCTACTGGACTTTTCCCTTTCCAGTAACCCGTCCCGTTCCAAATCTCATTACCGTGCAATTCGAAGTCGGCTGGGACGTAGCCCAGATGCTTCCTTGCGATCTTCCGAAAAGCTTCGGCGAGTGGTCGGACTTTCGACTCGTCTACTACCGCACCAACGACTGTAAGCAGAGGTTGTTTTTTGGCTCCTTTACCCACGGAACCTGTCTCGTCGATGTAGATCAACTTCGCCACGACAAGATCCTAGGCCAACGGAGGGTGCCTGGCTCGTCACTTTGAGAGATATGGTCGATGGCCTAGCATCCCAGGTCCATCGCGGGACCCAAGGGCTGGCGGTGCTCGTCGCCAGGTTGACCCCTGTGCCTGTCGCTGAGTCACGGTGTTTCTGGGTCCGGGTCTGCTCCCTAGGAGTGTCCGTCCGGGCGCTCTCGCCTAGCACCTTGAGGAGTCGGCCATCTCGACGGCTCAGGGCAGAGGCCGGCTCGGGCGTTGACGTCAAGGCGGAGCCGGGTGAAGGAGGGACGGCCCGTGCTGGCCCAATGAGTGCCCACCGAGCCCCCTCGCTGGAGGCTCCGAGCTGCGGCCCGCATGTTCTCAGAGGCCAGCCCCGGTCCGCTCCACCACGTCCGCGTCGTCGGGCATACCTAGGAGGTCGGACTTCTGCCAGTCGGCCCGGACTTCTGCCAATCAACCAGGCAGTGGAGAACCAAGTCGTAATGGTCGACGACGGGGGCAAGAGGGTCGAGGAGGTCCGCAACCGGGACCCAAGGCGGTTGCCGCGTTAGTGGAGCATGGGGATGACCATGCTGCCGGCGTCGACCACCGACCTCTCAGATGTCGTGCCCTTCCGCTAGCGTCAGATCATGGCCGAACAGCTAGACACCCCGCTTGAGAGTGATGACCCGAGCGAGAAGGAAGAGGACCTCGGAACTATCGAGCCGCTGGTCCTCTCGGACGATCTTCCGGCAGTGACCCCGGTCACGGAGACAGTGCAGTCCCTACTGACATCAGTCGCCGAAGGGTACGTTGTCACTAATCCACCCTACCAGCGGCGGCCCTTTTGGGACCGGAAGAAAAAAGCGGCCCTGATCGAATCGGTCTACTTGGGTTTGCCGTTGCCGCTGGTTTACCTGGCTGATGCGACCAAGGAAATTGATGGAGAATCGGTCAAGATTCGAGAAGTGGTGGACGGTCAGCAGCGACTGACGTCGCTTCGAGACTTCTACGAGGGCAAGTTGACGATCCCCGAAGACTCCATCATCGAGGATCTTCGAGGTAAGAAGTTCATCGAGTTGCGTCCTTCACTGAAGCAGGTATTCAAGGAGTTCAAGCTTTCGACCGCAACCATTCCCCTGCATGCAAAGGCCGACAAGTTCGAGCTTTTCCGGCGACTGAACCAGCAAAGCACGGTTCTATCTGACCAGGAACTTCGAAACGCTGCGCACCACGGCGAGTATCTCACGCACATTAAAACAGCTGCGGAGTCATTTAAGGATCAACTCCGAGTTTCGGACGGCGATTTCCGTCGCATGAAGGACGTTGAGTACCTCACGCGACTTCTTGCCTTCGAGCGCAAGGGATACATCGCGTTCCCAAATAAAAAGTTGAACAAGTTCCTCAATGAGGAAATGATTTTCGGGAAGAACGAGAAGGACACTGAAAGAACACGTCGACTAAACCGCGTCAAAAAGGGCATTGATCGCAGCATCAAGGTTTTCGGAGACCTTCGTTTTCGCCCGTACCGTATCCCGGAGGTGGGCTACCACGGGGAATGGGCGCGCACCGTCAACCGCGCACTTATGGAAGCTCAAGTGTACGCGCTACTGGATCACGCACAGTACGGATTCGCGGACGCGGGATCGTTCGATACCGCGCTCAATGACCGTCGGGATCATCTTCTTGACGCGGTTCGTCGCCTTCACTCGTACAACGAGCGGTTCAACGATGCCATCCAACGAGGGACGACCGGCACGCCAAACGTCACGTACCGCTTCGAGCGTTATATTGCGGCGGTGGCTTGGGCGTTAGATACGGTCGAGGAGGGGCGCAAGCGCAGGTTCTTCTCCCCTCAGCAGAAGCAGAACTTGTGGGATGCATTGGAGACCGACAGTCCCGTGTGTGTTCAATGCGGAAACCCGTTGACTTTTGCGGATTGCGAGGTTGACCACATTAAGCCGTGGAGTCAGGGTGGTGAGACTGTCGAAGACAACGGTCAGCTTCTCCACATTGCATGCAATCGATCAAAGGGCGCTCAATGGGATCCTGCGGAGGAGGTGCAGTAAGGGGACATGCCCCTAAGGTCTCAACCTGGGAGGCCCGCGGCGACCTATGCGAAACGCCCTCGGCGAGGCCGGGGGAGGGGAGGCCCCCCAGAGGGCCAGGGCCCCGTCTGGCGGGCGATCCGACCCGGAGCCTAGCCCTGGGGGACGGGCGCGGGTTCCAAGCCGTCTCCGGGGCGTACAGGGTCGGTTCCGGCGTAACGCTTCTGGGCCTGGAGGCCGTCCCGCGACCCTCGACGACCTCGCGTCGAGGGTCGCGGTCCGTGGTGGGCCAGCCGGCGGCCCGCCGAAGGGTCCAGGCCGCCGGCCGGCCGTCAGAGGATCAGGGGGCGACCGGAGTCCCCACCGCGATGCGGACCACGCGCTCCGGGTCCAGCACGTCCCACGCGGCGCGAAGCGTCGCGCGCACGGCGACAGAGTCGGAGGAGAAGTAGGCGTCCCGGCTCTGTTCGATGCTCACGTCCTGGCGCAGCGCCACGGCCACGGCCGCGCGGTCCCACACGCCGATGATGTCCTCGGGGACCTGAGCGTCCACGAACACGGGCACGCCGAAGACGGTCCGCTCCTGCCGGCCGTCGGAGGGCGAACCCAGCAGCGGCACGGCGGAGCCGTCGCCGGCCTTCAGCTTCGCCAGGACACCCCAGGTGGAGGGGTGGCAGACGATGACGTTGGGCGTACCCCCGGCGGCCTCGACCAGCGTGAGGGCGTCCTGAAGGGTGTCCAGGGACCCGGTGTCGACCCCCAGAGTCCCCCCGTCCGTGGAGTTGGCGGAGGTCAGCACGCCGGCGGGGGGGATGCCGGTCCCGGGGGCGTCCAGGAACGCGGAGTCCAGGCGGGCCCGGATGCTCCGGGCGATGCTCTCGCCCACCAGGTTGACGGCCCCCGGCTCGGAGTCGGAGGCCAGTTCGTTGGACAGGACGGTTAGGGCGGCCAGCTTCGCCGGCCGCAGGGCGACCTCCGCGACGAACGGCTGGCCCTCGGGGAGTTCGGCCCCCTCCTCGACGAAGTCCGCGGGAACGTCGTCGGTCAGGAGCGGGACGCGAACCTCGTCCCGGCGGGTGGCGATGACGGTCGCCGTCCGCAGCGCCAGGGAGTCGCGCTGGAGGGGACCGATCACCAGGCCGGCCTGGTCGGGCGGAGTGATCGGAACGCCGACGGTGGGGGTCGTGGTCAGGGCAGTAGGCACGGGAGGGCTCCAGGTGGGAGGGAGGAGTGGTCGTCTCCTGCCGGGCCCTCTGGGCCGCCGGCCGGTGCTCCCCTGGAGCTAGTCGCCGTCCCGGGGCGTGTCACGGACACGGTCCCCGGAACGGCTTCCAGCGTAAGGGATCAGGCCCGCCGGCGTCCCCTGTCCAACCACCCGGCGAAGGACTCCGCGACGTCCACGCCGGCCGTGTGGGCCTGGTGCAGGTCCGGGCGCGGGTTCCGGGCCAACCCCAACTCCCCGGCGGCCTTCGTCACGGCCTGGCGGACCTTCCCGGGGTCGACGTCGCCGGAGTCGTCGAGGAGGTCGCGGACCTCAACTCCGGCCGCCCAGAGGGCCGCCGGCCGGCGGAGGCCCGTGTGGGACTCCGCGATCCGGCGCTGGGCCTGCTCCAGCCGGCCTGCCAGGTCGTCGCACTGGGCCTCCACGTCCCGGACACGGCCCTCCGCGGCCCGAAGCTGCCGACGGTACTTCGCCGCCTCCCGGACGGCCTTCGGGGCCTGGACGTCCTCCTGGCCCCCCTCACCGGCCGGGGACTCCTCGACCTCCTGGCCGGCCACCTCCTCGGGGGAGGGGGGTGTCGAGGGGGAGGGGGCCTCCTGGGCCGGACGGTCCTCCAGGTCGTCGACCTGGTTGGCGGGACCGGTGCCGGCCAGCAGTCGGGACAGGGCCCCGGACGGGTTCACGCTCACCGGGTCACCTCCTGATCGTCGTCGACCTCGAGGTCCTCCACGGGCCAGCCCAGGACCTCCGGCGTCCACGCGATCAGCGCGTGGACCGGCGTGCCGGCCTCCACGACCGGGAAGCCGTCGACGTCCTCGCGGACCTGGTGGTCCCGGTACTCCACGGGCCCGCCCCGGTAGCGGGCGCGGGCCTCCTGGAGCGTCAGACGGAGCGGGCCGCGCCGCTCCGGGGTCGTCGTCGTCATGCGGACCTCCTGGTCGTCGTCATCGTCGTGCTGGTCGTCGTGCTGGTCGGCTTGTCGTCGTCGCTCCAGAACGCCCGCTCCTCCTCCTCGGAGAAGGGCTCCTCCTCCGCCACCAGGGCCCCCAGGGACCGGCCCAGGTACTCCCCGAAGGCCGGCCCCTGGCCGGCCGGGACGTAGGCGGAGACCTCTAGGCCCTCCCCGACGTGCTGCCGGGTCGTCTCCAGGCCCCAGGCGTGGACCGCGCAGGTACCGGCGCACCCGTGGCCGGCGGCCAGGCGCGCGACCTCTCGCTGGAGGACCAGGGCCAGGCGGGCCAGGAGGCCGGCCGCGCGCACGGACACGGCCAAGACCTCCGTCGCCGTCCACTCCGGGACGTGCTCCGCCCAGGAGTCGACCTCCAGGACGGAGGAAATCCGGACAAAGTCGTGGCCGGCCAGGACGGGGTCCTCCGTGAAGACGCGCACCTCGAAGGCCCACGGGTCGAAGCCGGCCCCGCCGGCCGGCGACGTCACGACACCCCCCGAAGGCCCGGCGGCCGGGTGTCCAGCCGCGGCGGACCGGTGGAGATCGTCGTCACCTGGTGACCGAACTCCTCCCGGGTGATGTGTGGCTGGCCGGGTCCGGAGCGAAGCGGAGGAGCCGTAAGACGGGGGCCGTCGTCGCGGCCGGCGACCTGGGCCGGCCACCTACCCAGGTTGCGGCCGGCGACGTCGTCGACGACCTGGTCCCGGCCGTTCCCCACCGCTCCAGCTCCCCTTCCCCTCCCCGCCCCGTCCCTCCCTAGGGGTCGGGACGGGTCGGGTCGGGTCGGGGCGTCGTGACTCACGCCGTTGTCGCGCGTCCTGTCACGCGCGACAGACGCGCTCCGGCAGAACTCCGGCCGGCACGTCGAGTGGTCCCCGGCCCGGTGCCGGCGGGACCGGTCCTGTCGGGCCTTCGACTCCGCCCGGGCCTTCTCCACGTCCGCGGCCGTCGGCTGGTGGTCGTGGAAGTCGACCAGGTGGACCCCGTCGTCGTCGACGTCGACCAGGCCGGCCCGCTCCAGGGCCTCCAGGTCGCCCTCCAGGTCGTCGAAGTCCGCGCCGACCACCCGCAGGGCCCCGGGGGCCACCAGGCCGTCCGTCAGCAGCCGGCAGGACCAGACCGTCAGCTCGTAGTGCAGGCACCGAGCCGACGGGCCCAGTCCCAGGGCCCGCAGCCGGTCCGGCTGGGAGTCGTCGATCTTCGCCCAGGTCACGACGGCCTCCCCGCGCCGGCCCGGGCCGCGGCCTGGGCCAGGACCTCGTCCACGGCCGGGTCCGGGGCCGGGCAGTCGTCGAGGTGGCCCACCTCCATCCGAAGGGGCTGGGTCCCGACCCGCCACCTCCGGCGCTGGTTGGCCGACAGGGCTGGCACGACGGCCCCGCACGGGCAGCAGCCGGCCACGGCCAGGACCAGGCGGGCCTCTAGGCCGTCGCGGACCCGGTGGTCCAGGTCGCCGGGGACCGCGGGGTGGAGGGGGACCAGACGTTCTCCGCTCCAGCCGCCGACCCGGACGGTCGTCCAGCCGGCCCCGCTCACGACGACCTCCGCCGGGCCCGCCGGTAGAACTGGGCTTGGCTCTCGACGTCGGCGAGGACCTCGTCCCGCTCCGCGGCCGTCATCGGCTCCAGCCGGCAGAGCACGATCTCCGCGGCGTGACCCTTCTCCTCCGCCCGTTCGGCGTACTTCTGAGCCGCTGCGAGAGTGAGGAAAGCGCGTCGCCACACGGTGCGCGGGTAGCGGACCAGGAGCACGAAGACGGGCGTTCGGCCGGTCGCCCAGGACGGCTCCTGTGAGACACTGAGGTCCTTCGGCGAGTAGGTCTTGGCGAGGACCTGAGCGGTGGCCGGTTCCCCTTCGGGGGGGCCGGCCTTCGTCTTACGGGCCGGACTCACGTCGTGACCCGGTAGTCCGGCCGCACGGTCGAGCCGGCGGCCCGGGGGCGGACTTCGTCGAGGAGGTCGCGGGCCCGCGGAAAGCTCACGGCCGGCCCCTGGGGGACGTCGAGGTAGCTCCACCTCTTCCGGGCGGCCTGCCGGGAGACGTCCACGGCGTCGCCGATCAGGGCCCAGGAGGCCCCGGCCCGGCGGGCCTCTGTGACCAGGACCTCCGGCACCTTCGCCGACAGGGACATGGCCAGACGCAGGGCCGCGGTGTGCCGAAGCTGCCGGACCTGGAGGTCCTCCAGGATTTCGGCGTGGGCGTCGTGGTCGGAGTCGCGGTCCGGCAGGCCCAGGAGCCGGTCAACGGTCTCGCCCAGGAGGTCGACGTAGGCCCACTGGAGTCGGGAGACCTCGCGCTGGACGACCGTGTCGTCCTCGCCGTGGTGGCCGATCATCCAGGGGTAGTCCTCCGCGGGGTCCTCGCCGGGGGGCGTGTCGCGGTCGGGGTCGGTCGTAGTTCCCATACGGGAAGCGTGGACCAACAAACCTGTTACGCCACAACGCGATTCAGCGGATATATCCCAGTTCTGGAGTAAGACAAGGGATGTAGACAGATCCTGGAGTATTAGGTCGGTATTTGTGAGCCGAATCACATCGCCCAGCCGGCGCCCTGGGCCCTTCAAGTCGGCCGGCCACATGCAGGTCCCGCCGTCGCCGGGCTCGGGCCTCGACCAGGGTGGCCTCTACCACGCCTCGGAAGGGCGTCAATCCTCCGGGTCGTCGACGACCCACGTCCCCGCCGTGTAGTCCTCGACTGGAAGAGCGCCAGCCGGGAACGCCGGACGGCTGAACCACTGGAGACGGTCGTCGACCCGCGCCCAGCGCCCACCCTTGGTCGCGGGCCGGACGGTGATGCGGGAGTAGTTGGCGGCCAGGAGGGTGCGGCGTCCAACGACCCCCTCGTCGGTCCAGACCTCGGCGTAGGTGCGGCCCGTCGGGCGTAGCTCGACGCGACGCCCCATCGGCGTCGCCTCCAACTCCGCGCGCCGCTCCTGGAGCCCCTGGAGGCGCTCGAACTTGTGCAGGTCGGCCGCCCGTGCCAGGTCGGCGGCGGCGACCTCGATGGCGCGGATGACCTCGGCGAGGTCGGTGCGCTGAGGCGCCACCTCGACGCGCTCGTAGACCTCCTGGTCGCCGAACTCGGCGAGAAACTGCTCGCTGACGTGTTCCTCGACGGCGTCGGCGCGCACACTCACGGGGGCGGTACAGGCCATCCCGCCGCGCTGTCTCGTCCCACAGGCGTAGGCGGGGCGCTGCCGGCTGGTGTTGACGTGGAGGTTGGCGCCGCAGGACGCGCAGACGAGGAGTCCGGACAGCAGTCGCGCGGCCTTGGGGCGCCGCTTGCGCTCGGCCGGAGGCTTGTCGACGCCGAGGGCGACGCGCACCCGCTCCCAGGTCTCGACGTCGAGGAGGGGCTCCCAGACGGTCGCCGGGAGGCCTTCCTCGTCGCGGACCACGTCGCCGCGGTAGATGACGCGCCCGACCATGCGCGGGGATGTGATGGTCCTGGAGAACGCGGTGACGTACCAGTCCGTCCCGGTGGGGGAGGGGACCCCGGCGGCGTTGAGGCTCTTGACGATGGAGTAGGCCGAAGCGCCGGCCACGATGCGCCGGGCGGCATCGCGCCAGAGGGCAGCCTTCTCCTCGTCCACAACGAGGCGGTAGCCGGGGCGATCGGTGTTCTTCTCCGCGCGGTAGCCGGGCGGAACCGTGCCGCCGCGCCAGCGGTTCTCCTGGGTCAGCTTGGCGAGACTCGCGGCGGTGCGCGCGGAGGTGTTCTCGCGCTCCTGGCGGGCGATCTCCGCGATGACCACGGCGGTCAGACGCCACCCGGCCATCGCGGAAGAGATGCCGTCGCGGCAGGTCACGAACAGCGCCGGGCGCCCGACGCGCCCGCGCTCGTCGAGGACCTCGACCAGGTCGGCGACAGCGCCCAGCCCCGTCCGGCTCCACCGGTCGAAGGCGGCGACGACGAGCACGTCGGCGTGGTCATCGCGGAGCATCCGCAGCGCCTCGGCGGCGTTGGCGCGGGCCTTGGCGCCGGAGACGTTGGGGTCGGCCAGTTCGGCGACGATGCTCCAGCCCTCGCGCTCGCACCGGGCGCGGGTCTCCTCGCGCTGGCGGGTGATGGAGGTGGAGGCCTCGGTGTGGTTGCTCAGGCGGAGGTAGGTGACGGCTCGCACGGCATCAGCATGACAGGGGATAAGTCTCTGTCGGGACCCAGGCCGGCAAGACGACGCTCCTGAACTGCCTCCTGGCGGCCGTGCCCGCGCAGCAGCGGATCGTCACCTGCGAGGAGGTGTTCGAGCTCGACGTCGCGGCCCGCGACGTGGTGGCGATGCAGTGCCGGCAGCCGAACCTGGAGGGTCGCGGCGAGATCCCGTTGCGGCGCCTGGTGAAGGAGGCGCTGCGGATGCGCCCGGACCGCCTCGTCGTGGGGGAGGTCCGCCAGGAGGAGAGCCTGGACCTGCTGATCGCCTTGAACTCCGGTCTGCCGGGGGCTGCCACGATCCACGCGAACTCCGCGGCGGGTGCCGTGGCGAAGATGTGCACCCTGCCGCTGCTGGCGGGGCAGAACGTCACGAGCGGTTTCGTGGTGCCCGCGGTCGCCGCCTGCCTGGACCTGGTGGTGCACGCCTCCCTGGGGGCCGACGGCACGCGTCGCGTGGACGAGGTGCTCGCGGTGACCGGTCGCGTGGAGGGCGGTGTGGTGGAGACCGCACCGCTGTTCCGGCGCGGTGCGGAACCCGGTGCGCCGCTGGTTCGGGACGCCGGGTGGCCCCCGCACCGCGAGCGGTTCGCGCGCGCCGGTTTCGACCTGGCCGCGCTGCTGTCCGGGGGTTCCTGACGTGGGCGGTGCGGGTGCCCCGCTGGTGGGGGCGTTGCTGGGGGCGGGGGTCTTCTGCGCGTGGTGGTCGTGCTGGGAGCGGCCGGCGCGGCCGGTGCGGGTGCGGCGCCGTCGTCTGCGGCGCGCGCTGCAGGAGGCGGGGTTCGCGGACGTGCCGCCGGCGGTGCTGCTGGTGGTGTGCGCCCTGCTGGGTTCGGCGGGACTGCTGCTGGTGCCGGCCGTGACGGGCGTGGTGGTCGCGGCCGTGCCCGCCGCGGTGGCGGGGGCCGTGGCGCCGCTGGTGCTGCTGCGCTCGCGCGCCCGTGCCCGCCGGGCGGGCCGGGCGCAGGAGTGGCCCGACGCGGTGGACGCGCTCGCCTCGGCGGTGCGGGCCGGAGCCGCGCTGCCCGACGCGGTGTGCGCGCTGGCGTCGCGCGGGCCGCAGCCGCTGCGGCCGGCGTTCGCGGGTTTCGCCGCCGGTTACCGCACCAGCGGGGCGTTCGAGGTGGAGCTCGACCACCTGCGGGACGAGCTGGCGGACCCGGTGTTCGACCGGTTGGCGGCGGTCCTTCGCATGACGCGGCAGGTCGGCGGCAGCGACCTGGGCGGCACGTTGCGGACGCTGTCGGCGTACCTGCGCGAGGACCAGCGCGCCCGCGGGGAACTGCTGGCGCGGCAGGGGTGGACGGTGGCGGCGGCCCGGCTGGCGGCAGCGGCGCCGTGGCTGGTCCTGGCCCTGCTGGCCACCAGGCCGGGGGCGCTGGAGGCCTACGACACCGCGGCGGGTGCCGCGGTGCTGGCCGGTGGGGCGGCGGTCACGCTGCTGTCGTACCTGCTGATGGTGCGGCTGGGGCGCCTGCCGGAACCGCGGCGGGTGGCCGCGTGAGCCCGGCTGCGACGGGCGCGCTGCTGGGACTGCTGGGGGGCGCGGGGTGCGTGCTGGTGCTGCTGGGCGTGCCGTTGTGCCGCACCCCCTCGCTGGAGTCCCGGATCGCCCCGTACCTGGTGCGCCGGGCCGTCCCCGGCTGGCGGGCGAGCACCGGTCGCCGGTTGCGGGCGGCCGCTGAGGCGTGCGGTGCCGTGCTGGGTTCGCCCGCGGTGGTGCGGGCTCGGCTGGACGTGCTCGACCCCGACCGGGACGTGGCGCAGCACCGCGCCGAGCAGGTGGTGTGGGCGCTGGGCGGTGCCGGTGCCGCGGCGGTGCTGTGCGCGGTGGCGCTGCTGCGCGGTGCGCTGACACCGGTGGGTGCGCTGGCGTTCGTCGTCGCCGGGACCGTCGGCGGGGCCCTGGCGCGCGACGCGGCCCTGGCGCGGGCGGTGCGCCGCCGCCGTGCGCTGGTGGAGGAGGACCTGCCGGCCGTGGCGGAACTGCTGGCGCTGTCGGTGGGGGCCGGTGAGGGGGTCGCGGCCGCGTTGCAGCGCGTCGCCGCCGGTGGTGGCGAGCTGGCGGTGGACCTGAGGCGCGCGCTGGCCCGGGTCGGTACGGGCACGCCGCTGGTGGAGGCGCTGACGGCGACGGCGGACCGGCTGGGGGTGGCGGCGCTGGGCCGGTTCGTGGACGGCCTGGTGGTGGCCGTGGAGACGGGCAGCCCCCTGGCGGCGGTGCTGCGCGCGCAGGCCGCCGACGCCCGCGAGGCCGAGCGGCGCCGGTTGCTGGAGGAGGGCGGGCGGCGCGAGGTGCGCATGCTCGTGCCCGTCGTGTTCGGTGTGCTGCCGGTGACCGTGCTGTTCGCGGTGTTCCCCGGCCTGGCGCAGCTGAGCCTGGGGTCGTGAGGGTCGCCGGCGAGAACGCCGGTGGAACCCGCTGGAGACCCCGTTGGAAGCCCCGTTGGAAGCCCGTGGCCGAACCCTCGGCCGCAGGGCTCGTTCGAGATCCCGAGGAGAACCGTGTCCGTGAACCCCACCCGCCGTGGCGGGACCGCCCCTTCGCTGCTGGACGGGCTGCTGCGCGCCCTCTCCCGGGTCGCCCGGCGGGTGGGTCGGCACCGCGGGGACGACCGCGGCGACGTGCCCGGGTGGGTGCTGGTGACCGTCATGACGGCGGGTCTGGTGGTGGGGCTGTGGGCCGTGGCCGGTCCCCGGTTGCAGCAGCTGTTCACGCAGTCGATGGACGCCGTGCTCGGGCAGCTGTGAACCGCACGTCCGCTGGTTGCCCGCCGCCGGGTCCGCCGGTCCCCGCGCGCGGTGACGACGGCTCCGCGGTCGCGGAGTTCGCCGCGACCGCGGGGGTGCTGGCGCTGCTGTTCGCGGCGGTCCTGCAGCTGGCCGTGGTGCAGCACGTGCGGGCCACGGCGGTGGACTGCGCCGGCGCCGGAGCCCGCTACGCGGCGCTGGCGGGCAGTTCCCCGCAGCTGGGTGCGCAGCGCACCCGGGACCTGCTGGCCGCCTCCCTGTCGCCCCGGTACGCGGCGGACGTCACCGCGGGCGTCGTCACCGCCGGCGCGGGCGGTGCGCCGGTGGTGGAGGTGCGGGTGCGAGCCCCGCTGCCGGTGCTGGGTCTGCTGGGCGCCGGCCGGGTGCTCGACGTGCGCGGGCACGCGGCCGTGGAGGGCGCGGCGTGACGGGTGCCGTGAGGGTCGGGCCCGTGGAGGGTGAGGAGGGCAGCGCCGCGGTGGAGTTCCTGGCCGTGGGGGTGCTGCTGCTGGTGCCGCTGGTCTACCTGGTGCTGACCCTGGGGCGGGTGCAGGCGGCGACGTTCGCGGCGGAGGCCGGGGCCCGGGAGGCGTCGCGGGTGCTGGCGACCACGAGCGGGGACGCGCGGGCGGCGGCGCGCGCCGAGGCCGCGGTGGCGCTCGCGCTGGCCGACCAGGGTTTCGCCGCGCAGCCGGGGGCCCTGGTGCTGGAGTGCGCGGCGCGGCCGTGCCGCACCCCGGAGGCGGCGGTGGCGGCGACGGTGCGGGTTCGGGTGGTCCTGCCGCTGGTGCCGGCGTTCGTGCGCTCGGCGGTGCCGGCCGAGGTGCCGGTGCGGGTGCGGCGCACGGCCGTCGCGGACCGGTTCGCCGCGTCGTGACCGGGCACGGGTCCGGGTCCGCGCGCGGACCCGTGGGCGGGTCCCGGGACGAGGGGCGCATCGCGCTGCTGTCGCTGGGGTTCGCGCTGGTGGCCGTCGTCCTGGTGCTCGTGGTGGTCTCCGCCTCGGCGGTGCACCTGCAGCGGGTGCGGCTGCTCGCGCTGGCGGACGCGGCGGCCGCGGACGCCGCCGACGCGCTGGACGAGGCGGCGTACTTCACCTCCGGCCTGCCGCCGGAGGCGGTGCCGCTGACGGACGCGTCGGTGCGCGCCAGCGCGCAGCGGTACGTGGACGTCGCGGGGTCGGACCTGCCGGGGGTGCGGGTGGCGGCGGGCACGGGCAGCCCGGACGGGCGCACGGCGGTGGTGGTGCTCGGCGCGACGGTGGTGCCGCCGTTCGCGGGGCTGGTGCCCGAGCGGTTCGCCGGTGGGGTGCAGCTGCGGGCGTCCAGCCGGGCGGTGGCGCGGCTGGACGGGGGGAGCGCTGCGCGGTGACCCTTGCGCACCGCGGCGGTGCACGGCAGAGTGCTTTGCAACGCAAAGTGCTCTGCAGTGCCAGGAGGCCGGTGTGGACGACGTGCACGAGGGCGAGCGGTTCGACGCCGCCGCCCGGCTCGCGCTCATCGAGGACCAGCAGCGCCTCGTGCGCCGCGCCGTCGGGGTCGACGCCCGCCTGCTGTACGGCGTGTGGGGCCTGACCTGGCTCGCGGGTTTCGGTCTCGCCGCCGCCACCGGTGGGCGGGAGCCGCTGCTCAGCGTGCCCGACGCCCTGCCGGGCGCCGTCCTGGCCGTGCTGCTGACGGGTGCGGGCCTGACCACCCTCCTGCACAGCGTGCGCGTGGGCCGGGGCCTGTCCGGACCGGGCGCGAGGACCGCGGTGCTCTACGGCTGGTCGTGGGTGCTGGGCTTCCTCGCCCTGACCGCGGTGAACACCGCGGTCGTGACCACCGCGACCGGGCCCGCGGTCGCGGACCTGCTGTGGCCGGCGAGCTCGGGGCTGTTCGTGGGTGTCATGTACCTGTTCGGCGGCACCCTGTGGCGCGAACCGGCCCAGTTCGGCCTGGGGGCGTGGCTGCTGCTGACCACCGCCGGCGGGGCCCTGCTCGGCCCGCCGGCCCTGCTGTGGGTCATGTCCCTGGGCGGGGGCGGCGCCTTCCTCGCCGTCGCGGCCCGGTACGCGCTGCGGCGCGGGCGGGCGGCGTGAGCCGGCGCACCCCCGCCGGGCCGTCGGCACCGGCGGACGCCGGGCCCGGGCTCGACCCCGTCATCCACGCCGCCGCCCGCCTGAGGGTCGTCGCCTCCCTGGCCTCCCTGCCCGGCGAGGACCGCATCGCCTTCCCGCGGTTGCAGGAGCTGCTGGGCATGACCGCCGGCAATCTCTCCACCCACCTGCGCAAGCTCGAGGACGCCGGTTACGTGGAGGTGACCAAGTCCCACCAGGGACGCACCCCCGCCACCCACCTGCGCCTGACGCCCGCCGGCCGCGCCGCCTTCGAGACCTACCGCGCGACCCTGCGCACCCTGCTCGGCTGACCCGTCCCCTGCGACCCCGCACCGTGAAGGAGCCCCCCGTGAGCGCACCGCCCGTGGTCGAGGTCGACCGCGTCACCCGCACCTTCGGCGACGTCGTCGCCCTGGACGACGTCAGCCTCACCGTGCGGCCCGGTGAGGCCGTGGGCGTGCTGGGCCCCAACGGCGCCGGCAAGTCCACGCTGCTGTCGCTGCTGGCGGGGCTGCGCAAGCCCACCAGCGGCACGGTGCGCCTCGCCGGTGGGGACCCGCGCGAGGCGGCCGTGCGCGCCCGCCTGGGCGTCACCCCGCAGGCGACGGGGCTGCCGCAGACGCTGAAGGTGGCCGAGGTCGTCGACTTCGTCGCCGGCCACCACCGCGACCCCCTGCCGACGGGGGAGGTGCTGGAGCGCTTCGAGCTGACCGGGCTGCGCTCGCGCCAGTGCGGTGGGCTCTCGGGCGGTCAGCAGCGTCGCCTGGCCGTCGCGCTCGCCTTCGTCGGCCGCCCCGACGTCGTGCTCCTGGACGAGCCGACGACCGGTCTGGACGTGCCGGCGCGGCACGCGCTGTGGGCGGCGGTGCGCGGGTTCGTCGAGCGGGGCGGCACGCTGCTGCTGACCAGCCACTACCTCGAGGAGGTGGAGGCGCTCGCGCACCGGGTGGTCGTGGTCGGCCGCGGCCGGGTCCTGGCCGAGGGCACCGTGGCGGAGGTGCGCGGGCGCACCGCGCTGCGCCGGGTGCGGTTCGGCGCCCCGCCGGGCGCCGTGCCCGCGCAGCTGACCGCCGGCGCGCGGGTCGTCGCCGACGGCACCCGCGAGGGGCGGTGGGAGCTGCTGGTGCCGGACGCGGACGCCTTCGTGCGCGACCTCGTGGGGGCGCGGGTGCCGTTCTCGGAGCTGGAGGTGGCCGCGGCCTCGCTGGAGGAGGCCTTCCTCGCCCTGACCGGTGAGCGGGCCGCGGGCGGGGAGGTGGCCGCGTGAGCACCCCCGTCCCCACGTCCACCCGCACCGGCGCCGGGCGGCTCGCGCGCCGCCGGCCCGCGGGGGCGCTGCGCCTGACGTGGCTGCACACCCGCTACCAGGTGCTGGAGGCGCTGCGGGTGCCCGTCATGGTCGTCAGCACGGCCGTCTTCCCCGCCCTGATCCTCGCGGTGTTCGTGGTGCCGCAGTCGGGCGGGATGGGCCCGGCCGCGGACACCGCCGCCGTCGCGCAGCTGGCGGTGTTCTCCGCGATGAGCGTGTCGCTGTTCACGCACGGCGCCGGCATCGCCGAGGACCGCGCCCTGCCGTGGGACACGCACCTGCGCACCCTGCCGGTCGGGGCGCTGCCCCGCTTCGCCGCCCGGGTCCTGATGGGCGCCGCCTTCACGGTGCTGGGGCTGGTGCCGCTGCTGGTGCTGGCGGTGCTGCTCACCGACGCCACCACCACCCCGGCGCGGTTCGCCGCAGGCCTGGGCGCCCTGCTCGTGGCGGGCCTGCCGCTGCTCGCCCTCGGCCTGGCCCTCGGCTACTCGGTGCCGGCCAAGGCGGCGCTGGCGCTGGCGCAGGTGCTGCTGCTGCCGCTGGCGTTCGCCGGCGGGCTGTTCCTGCCGCCGCAGGCGATGCCGGGATGGCTGACGGCGATCTCCACCTGGACGCCCACCCGCGCCGGGCGCGATCTCGTCATCGGCGCGGCCACCGGCACGGACGTGCCGTCCACGGCGCTTCCGGTCCTGGTGGGCTGGACGGTGGTGCTGGGGGCGGTGGCCGTGTGGGCGATCCGCCGCGACCAGGGGCGCCGCTTCCGCTGACCCGCTCCCGCCGGTCCGGTCCCGGCCGGCCGGGTCAGGCGCCGCGGACCGGTGCCGGCGGGGCGTCCTCGCGGAGGGCGGGACGGGGCGCGCCGGGTCGGGCGCGCTTGTGGGCGTACAGGTCCGCGTCGGCGCGCTCCAGCCAGTCGGCGACCGCCTCGCCGGGCGCGTGCTCGGCCGTCCCGGCGCTCCAGCGGCCCCGAGGGCGGGCGGCGCGCAGGGCGGCGAGGACCTCGGGGACCTGCGCGGCGCGGGTGCGCGGCAGCAGCAGGGCGAACTCGTCGCCGCCGAGGCGGCCGAGCAGGTCCCCGGGGCGCAGCGCCCCGGCCCAGGCGCGCGCCAGGTCCGCCAGGAGCCGGTCGCCGGCCGCGTGCCCGTCGCGGTCGTTGACCTCCTTGAAGCCGTCGAGGTCGAGGACGACCAGGGACGCCGGTGCGCCGTGCGCCGCGGTGGCCTCCGCCTCGGCGAGCCAGGCGGCCCGGGTCAGGGTGCCGGTGAGCTGGTCCTCGTCGGCCCGCGCGCGCAGGCGCAGCACCAGGCCGTTGACGGTCCAGGCGACGGCGGCGACGGTGCCGCCCATGAAGCCCCACGTCTGGGCGGGGGCGGGCGCGCCACCGCCCCACAGCGCGGCGGCGAAGCCGGCGAGGAGCAGCGTCAGGTGGGCGCACGCCGCCCGGCGGGAGTGGAAGGCGGCGGTGAACAGCGCGATCCAGACGTAGCTGCACGCGGTGACCACCCGCCCGGCCGGGGTCGTGGAGGCCAGGACGCTCACCGTGACGACGCTCGTCGCCAGGAGCAGCACCGCGTGCGGCAGGGCGCGCGGCAGACGGGCGGCGCGGGCGTGCAGCAGCGCGCCGAGGGCCAGGCCCACCACGCCCAGGGCGGCGGCCATCCCCGTCGGTGCGGTGGGGCTGAAGGGTGCGGCGGCGGTGGCCAGCGACAGCGCCCCGGCGCCGAGGACGGTGCGTGCCAGCGCCCGGCCCTCGGCCGCGGGTGCGCGGCGGGTGCGGACGTCGCGTGCCACTGCCGCCGCCCCCTCCCGCCCCGCGTCCGGCGCGGGAACCTCCTGATGGACATCGGTACCGGGGGGGCGCAGCTGCACGCCCGGGGGCGGGGATCACCCGGCTGGAGCAGCGCCCGCGGTGACGCGGACGGCGGCTGGTGCGCGGTGGCGCCCGTTGCCCGCGCGGGGTACCACGGGGGAGTGCTGACGCGGCGTGGTGCGCTGAGCGCCGCGGGGTGCGCGGCGGTGGCCGCGCTCGTGCCGGGCTGCACCGGGGGGCCCGACCCCGCGGGGCGTTCCGGCTCGTCCCCGGGGGCGGGTCGGCACCCTGCGGCGCTGACCGCCCGTCCCGGGCCCGGCGGCGGCTCGGCACCGCCGGGGGAGCGGGCGCTGGGGGTCGCGGACGTCCGCGACGCCCTGCTGCTCGTGCCGCCCGGTCTGCCTCCGGGCGAGCCGGTCGCGCTGGTCCTGACGCTGCACGGCGCCGGCGGGGACGCAGCCGGCGGGCTGGCGCCGCTGCGGCCGCTGGCCGAGGAGCACGCCCTGGTGCTGCTCGCACCGGCCTCGCGGGGCTCGACGTGGGACGCGATCACGGGTGGGTACGGGGTGGACGCCGAACTGGTCGACCGGGCGCTGACGCGGGCGTTCGCGACCGTGGCGGTGGACCCGGGGCGGGTGGCGGTCGCGGGCTTCTCCGACGGCGCCTCGTACGCGCTCGGGCTGGGCCTGGCCAACGGCGAGCTGTTCCGCCGCGTCGTCGCCTTCTCCCCGGGCTTCGTGCCGGACGGCCCGCGCGTCGGCCGGCCGGACGTCCACGTCTCCCACGGTGACGACGACGAGGTCCTGCCCGTGGACCGGACGAGCCGGCGGATCGTGCCGGCCTTGCGCGCGGCGGGGTACGACGTGACGTACCGGGAGTTCGACGGCCCGCACGTCGTCCCGCCGGAGGTGGCGCGGGAGGCGGCGGCCCGGCTCAGCAGGCCGTCGGCCGCCGCGTCGGACGGCGGCTGAACCGGTGGGCCACCGGCGCAGCGCCTCGCGCGCACCCCGGTGTCCCGGTGCGCGCGTAAGCTCGGACGACGTGGCCACCGACTTCCCCGCCGAGATCTCCGCCCTCCGCCAGACGTACGCGTCGATCCGCCAGGTGTCGGACCTCGACGCGCTGCGCGAGGAGCTGACCCGGCTCAACGAGCAGGCCGCCGCCCCGGACCTGTGGGACGACGCCGAGCACGCCCAGTCCGTCACCAGCCGCCTGTCGACGGTGCAGGCCGAGCTGGAGCGCATCGAGCGGATGGGCTCGCGCATCGACGACCTCGAGGTCCTGCTGGAGCTCGCCGAGTCCGAGGACGACGCCGACTCCCTGGCCGAGGCCGAGCGGGAGCTGGTCTCGATCAGGAAGCAGCTCGACGAGCTGGAGGTGCGCACCCTGCTGAGCGGGGAGTACGACCAGCGCGAGGCCCTGGTGACGATCCGCTCGGAGGCCGGTGGCGTGGACGCGGCGGACTTCGCCGAGATGCTCATGCGCATGTACCTGCGCTGGGCGGAGCGCAAGGGCTACAGGACCGAGGTGTACGACACCTCCTACGCGGAGGAGGCGGGCATCAAGTCCGCCACCTTCAAGGTCGCCGCCCCGTACGCGTACGGCACCCTCTCGGTCGAGCAGGGCACGCACCGCCTGGTGCGCATCTCCCCGTTCGACAACCAGGGCCGGCGCCAGACGTCCTTCGCGGGCGTGGAGGTGCTGCCGGTGGTGGCCGAGACCGACCACATCGAGGTCCCGGAGAACGACGTCCGGGTGGACGTGTACCGCTCCTCGGGGCCGGGCGGGCAGTCGGTCAACACCACCGACTCCGCGGTGCGGCTGACGCACGTGCCCACCGGCATCGTCGTCACCTGCCAGAACGAGAAGTCGCAGCTGCAGAACAAGGCCGCCGCGATGCGCGTGCTGCAGGCGAAGCTGCTGGAGAAGGCCCGCAAGGACCGTCAGGCGGAGCTGGACGCCCTCAAGGGCGACGACTCCGGCTCGTGGGGCAACCAGATGCGCTCCTACGTCCTGCAGCCGTACCGCATGGTCAAGGACCTGCGCACCAACCACGAGGTCGGCAACGCCGACGCCGTCTTCGACGGGGAGATCGACGCCTTCCTGGAGTCCGGCATCCGCTGGCGCCGGCAGGGCGAGCGGGCGGCCGGCGCCGCGAGCTGACCGGGCGCGCCCACCCGGACGGGGGTCGGCGCTCACGCGCCGTGCCCGCCCGTAGAGTGGTCGGCGGCTGGAGTACGTCCCGCACCCCCCCCCGTCCCCGAGACCGGCCACCCCGCGAGTGATCACCTTCGAGCACGTCAGCAAGGTCTACGGCGAGGGGTACCGCCCCGCGCTCGCCGAGGTGACCCTGCAGATCGACAAGGGCGACTTCGTCTTCCTCGTCGGGCCGTCCGGGTCGGGCAAGTCCACGTTCCTGCGGCTGGTGCTGAAGGAGGAGAAGGCGTCCTCGGGGACCGTGCAGGTCGCCGGGCGCGACGTGGGCCGGTTGCGCAGCTGGAAGGTGCCGGCGCTGCGCCGCGAGATCGGGGTGGTCTTCCAGGACTTCCGGTTGCTGACCGACAAGTCCGTCTTCGAGAACGTGGCCTTCGCCCTGCAGGTGCTGGGCCGGCCGCGGCACGTCATCGCGCAGTCGGTGCCGGAGACGTTGGCCCTGGTGGGGCTGCAGGGCAAGGAGAAGCGCCGCCCGCACGAGCTGTCCGGCGGCGAGCAGCAGCGGGTGGCGATCGCCCGCGCGTTCGTCAACCGGCCGTCGATCCTGCTGGCGGACGAACCCACCGGCAACCTCGACCCGGAGACCAGCGTGGGCATCATGAAGCTGCTGGACCGCATCAACCGCACGGGGACCACCATCGTCATGGCCACGCACGACGACGACATCGTCGACCAGATGCGCAAGCGCGTCGTGGAGCTGCGCGACGGCCGCGTCGTGCGCGACGAGGACCGCGGCGTGTACGGGTCGGCCCGCTGATGCGCCTGGGCTTCGTCCTGCGGGAGATGGGCGCCGGGCTGCGGCGCAACTTCACCATGACGGTCTCCGTCGTCCTGGTGACGATGGTCTCGCTGTTCTTCCTGGGGCTGGGGCTGCTGGTGCAGCAGCAGGTCTCCATCCTCAAGGGCGACTGGTACGACCGCGTGCAGGTGTCGATCTTCCTGTGCGGGGAGGTCAGCAGCGAGGAGAACTGCCCCACCGGTGCCGTCACCGCCGAGCAGCGCGACGCGCTGCGCGCGCAGCTGGAGGCCTCGCCGCTGGTGGACCGGGTCTTCTACGAGTCCCAGCAGGAGGCGTACGAGAACTTCCTGGAGCAGTACGACGACTCGCTCACCGAGAACGTCACCCCCGACGCGCTGCCGGAGTCGTTCCGCGTGCGGCTGACCCAGCCGGACCGCTACGAGGAGATCCGCGACCAGTTCGCCGGGCAGCCGGGCGTGGAGGACGTCCCGGACCAGCGGGCCATCCTGGGGCCCCTCTTCGCCGCGATGGACGGCGCCACCCGCGTGGCGATCGGCCTGGCCGCCCTGATGCTGCTGTGCTCGGTGCTGCTGGTGTCCACCACGATCCGCCTGACGGCCTTCAGCCGCCGCCGGGAGACGAGCATCATGCGGCTGGTGGGCGCCTCGCGGGCGCTGATCCAGCTGCCGTTCGTGCTGGAGGGCGTCGTGGCCAGCTTCGTCGGCGCGGTCCTGGCCTCCGGGGCGCTGTACGCGCTGGTGGAGTTCGGCGTGGGCCGGCTGAGCGACCGGCCGGACTTCACCACCCGCCTGGTGGAGACCTCCGACGTGCTGTGGCCGACCGCGCCGGTGCTGGTGGGTGTCGGGGTGGTCTTCGCGGTGGCCGCCTCGCTGCTGAGCCTGCGGCGCTGGCTGCGGGTCTGAGCCCGTCCGCGCCCGCCGTCGCGCTCGGGGGCGTGCGCCCTGGGAGAACGGCCGTGCGCGGGTGCGCACGCCCCACCTAGACTGGACGGTCCAGACCACCACGGGGGAGGGCCGACGTGCCGCGCGAGACCGGGCGCAAGGTGATCGCCAGCAACCGCAAGGCGCGTCACGACTACCACATCGAGGACACCTACGAGGCGGGCCTGTCCCTGATGGGCACCGAGGTGAAGGCCCTGCGCATGGGCCGCGCCTCCCTCGTCGACGGCTTCGCCCAGATCGACCGGGGGGAGATGTGGCTGGAGCACGTCCACATCCCCGAGTACGTGCAGGGCACCTGGACGAACCACGCGCCCCGGCGCCGCCGCAAGCTGCTGCTGCACCGCGCGGAGATCGACAAGTGGGCCGGCAAGGTCCGCGAGTCCGGCCTGACGATCGTGCCGCTGTCGCTGTACTTCGTCGACGGCCGCGTGAAGGTCGAGATCGGCCTGGCGCGGGGCAAGAAGAACTACGACAAGCGGCACGCCCTGCGCGAGCGCCAGGACCGCCGTGAGGCCGAGCGCGCGATGTCGCTGCGCCGGAACCGGGAGTGAGGCGCCCGGGTCGCCGGTGGCCCGGGTGCGCCCGGCGGGAATGGGCGCGCCGGTCGGGTCGTTGGGACGTATGATGGTCACCGGTCGCCACGACGGGGCCGGCAGCACCACAACTCAACAAGGGGATGACAGGTTTCGACGTCGGTCGTCGAGCCAGGGGAAGCGGGTCGAGGATGCACGGTCATCTCGTCAACGCTCCGTGCAAACCAATAGGTGCCGATTCCAAGCGCACCGAGTTCGCCCTCGCCGCCTGAGCGAGTGCGACTCTGTCAGCCCGGGTGTGCTCCCGCCCCGGGTCCTGGCATCGACTAGGGGGCTCACCTCTCACCGAGGTCGCGTAGGTGAGAGGGACACTCAACGCGGCTGGGCCCGGCGATGACATGCCTGTGTGAGCATCGGGGCCGAGCAGACCGCTGAACAGGCTGCACCCGGAGAAGCCCTGGTACCACGCTGACGGACGCGGGTTCGATTCCCGCCATCTCCACCCCTGTCGAAGGGCCGCTCCCCGCGAGGGGGGCGGCCCTTCGTCGTGCCCGGGTGCCCGTGCCCACCCCGGTCGCTCACCGCGCGCCGGTGTGGGCGGCGGACCTCGTCGGCGCGGGCGGCCGGTCTCTGCCGCCCCGTGCGGTGACGGGCGGTCGCGTCACCGGTACGCGACTCTCCGCGCCAGGTCCCGCGCCGGCCGTGTCGCCGTGGACACGCTGCGTCGCAAGCGTTCCGCCGTGCCGGGGGTTTTCCCCCGATCGGGCCGGGCAGCCGGGTGCAGCGCACCTACCGTCGCCCTCCAGACGGCCCGCCGCGGCCGCCGGACGAGGAGGGTGCAGTGCAGGACGTCGACTACCGGGAACTGGTGGAGGACTCGCCCCTGCCCACCCTCGTCGTGCGCGACGGCGCGGTGCTGTGGGCCAACGGGGCCGCGCGGCTGGTGGTCGGCGCCGGGCCCGACGGGCCCGCACCGGTGGGCTGGGCGCTGACCGCCCTCGTCCACCCGGACGACCACGACGCGCTCGCGACCGGCCTCGCCGTCGGTGCGCGCACCGGCCCGGCGCAGCCGGCCCCGCCGGTCGAGTGGCGCTTCCTGGCCGCCGGTGGCGCCGTGACGACCGTGGAGGTGCGCATCGCGCCCGTGCGCTTCGAGGGCGCCCCGGCGCTCGCCCTGCTCTGCTGGGACGTCTCCCAGCACGTCGAGCGGCAGCGCGACCTCGCGCACCGCGCCACCCACGACCGCCTGACCGGGCTGCCGAACCGCTCCCTGTTCGAGGACCGCTGGTCCCAGGCCCGCTCCCGCGCTCGCCGCACCGGGCGGGTGCCCGTGGTGGCCTTCTGCGACGTCGACGACCTCAAGCGGTTCAACGACCGGTACGGGCACCTCGCCGGCGACGCCGTGCTGGTGGCGGTGGCGCGCCGGCTGGCGGCAGCGGCGCGCGAGGAGGACACCGTGGCCCGCTACGGCGGCGACGAGTTCGTCGTCCTGGTGGAGGGGCCGGCCGAGGTGGAGCCCGCCGCGCTGGAGGAGCGCTTCCGCCGGGCCGTCACCGACGTCGCGGTGGAGCTGCCCGGTGTCGACGGCGGCACGTCCCTGACGTGCAGCGTCGGCCTCGTGGTGGACGACCCGGTGGTGCCGCCCGCCGAGGTGCTGGCGCGCGCCGACGCGCGCATGTACCGGGACAAGCGCACCCGCCGCCCCTGACGGTGCGCGGGGTGCGCGGGCGCGTGCCGGGGCCGTCTCGTACGGTGCGGCGGTGAGTCGACTGCTCCAGCCCCTGACCCTGCGCGGCACCACCTTCGGTCACCGCGTGTGGGTCTCCCCGATGTGCCAGTACTCCTGCGACCCCGTCGCCGCGCCCGGCGTGCCGAACGACTGGCACCTGGTCCACTACGGTTCCCTCGCCGTCGGCGGCGCCGCCCTGGTCCTGACCGAGGCCGCCGCCGTCGTGCCCGAGGGGCGCATCTCCCCGCACGACGCGGGCCTGTGGGACGACGAGCAGGAGCGCGCGTGGGCGCGGGTCGTGGCCTTCGTGCACTCCCAGGGCGCCGCCGCCGGCGTCCAGCTCGCCCACGCCGGCCGCAAGGCGAGCACCCACCGCCCCTGGGCGCCCGAGCGGGGCAGCGTGCCGCCGCAGGAGGGCGGCTGGCCGACCGTCGCGCCCAGCGCGATCGCCCACGGCGACCTGGCGGTGCCCACCGCCCTGGACGCCGACGGCGTCGAGCGCGTCGTGGCCGCGTTCGCCGACGCGGCCCGCCGCGCCGAGCGCGCCGGCTTCGACGTGGTGGAGCTGCACGCCGCCCACGGCTACCTGCTGCACCAGTTCCTCTCCCCGCTGTCCAACCGGCGCACCGACGGCTACGGCGGTGACCTGGCCGGTCGCGCCCGGTTGCTGCTGGAGGTCCTGGACGCCGTGCGGGCGGTGTGGCCGGCGGACAAGCCGGTGTTCGTGCGGGTGTCCACCTCCGACTGGGCGCCCGGCGGGTGGGACGTGGACGAGTGCGTGCAGCTGGCCCGGTGGCTCGGCGAGCGCGGCGCGGACCTGGTCGACGCCTCCTCCGGCGGCAACGTGCCCGAGCAGTCCATCCCCGTGGGCCCCGGCTACCAGGTGCCCAACGCCGGGCGCCTGAAGCGGGAGGCGGGCGTGCCGGTGGGGGCGGTCGGCCTCATCCTCGACCCGCTGCAGGCCGAGCAGGTCCTCGTCGGCGGGGACGCCGACGCGGTGCTGCTGGCCCGGCCGCTGCTGGCCGACCCGCGCTGGCCGCAGCGCGCCGCCCTCGCCCTGCACGACACCCGCGCCGTGCCGTGGCCGGCGCAGTACGTGCGCGCCACCCGCGAGGACGTTCCGCTGAGCGGTCCGCGCTGACCGGGCCGGGCCGCGGGCGCGGCCCTGCGGCACCGACCGGGTGCGGCGGGCTCCGGAGACGCCATGATGGGGGCGTGCTCCTGCAGACCGGAACGGGGCGAGAGCGGTGAGCCCGATGCCCCCCACCGCGCTGACGGGCCGCCTGCTGCTGGCGAGCCCGTCGCTGACCGACCCCAACTTCCGCCGCGCCGTCGTCCTCGTGCTCAACCACGACGAGGACGGTGCGCTGGGGGTCGTCGTCAACCGGCCCCTGGAGGTGGACGTGGACGCGGTGCTGCCGGGGTGGCAGGAGTTCGCCACCGCGCCGGGCAAGCTGTTCCAGGGCGGCCCGGTGGCGCTGGACTCCGCCCTCGGGCTGGTGGCCGTGCCCGGTGACCGGCCCGACCCCGCCGGCGTGCGGCGCGTGTTCGGTTCCGTGGGCCTGGGGTCGGTGGGCCTGGTGGACCTGGACACCCCGCCGGAGGCGGTCGTCGACGACCTGGCCGGCCTGCGCATCTTCGCCGGCTACGCGGGCTGGGGCGCCGGGCAGCTGGAGGGGGAGGTCGCCGACGACGCCTGGTTCGTCCTGCCCGCCGAGGCCCGCGACCCCTTCTCCGACGACCCCGAGCGGCTGTGGGGGGACGTGCTGCGCCGCCAGGGCGGGGACCTGGCCCTGGTGGCCAGCTTCCCCGCGGACGTGTCGCTGAACTGACCCGCGCAGCCGCCGCCGCGGCCGGGCGGGCACGTACCATCGCGGCATGAGCTCGCCGATCGACGACCCGTTCAGCCCCGCACCCCAGGACGCGCCGTCGACCACGCCCTCGCGCACGGCCGTCCTCGACCGCCAGGAGCAGGCCGAGGAGAAGGTCGAGCCCGGCGACCACGAGCGCTTCGCGCACTACGTGAAGAAGGAGAAGATCATGGAGTCCGCCCTCTCGGGCGACCCCGTGATCGCGCTGTGCGGCAAGGTGTGGGTGCCCGGCCGGGACCCGAAGCGGTTCCCGGTGTGCCCCACCTGCAAGGAGATCTACGAGGGGCTCTCCGGCGGCGGCAAGGGCGGCGACGGGGACGACTCCGGCCGCTGATGAGCGCCCCCGCCGGGGGTGCGGCGGCCGGGCCGCTCTCGCGCGAGCACCGCGCCACCACGCTGCCCGTCCTCGCCCTCATCTGCCTGGTCGCCTTCGAGTCGATCGCCGTGGCCACCGCCATGCCGGTGGCCGCGGCCGACCTGGGGGCGGTGCGCTCCTACGGCCTGGCCTTCTCCTCGTTCCTGACCGCCAGCCTGCTGGGCACCGTCCTGGCCGGCGGCTGGGCCGACTCGCGCGGGCCGCGGCCGCCGATGGCGGCCGGCGCGGCGCTGTTCGTCGTGGGGCAGAGCGTGTGCGCGCTGGCGCCGTCCTTCGGGGTGCTGCTGGCCGGGCGCGTGCTCGCCGGGCTGGGCGGCGGCCTGCTGGTGGTCTCGATCTACGTGGTCGTCGGCTCGGCGTACCCGGACGAGGTGCGCCCGCGGGTGTTCGGCTGGATGTCGGCGTGCTGGGTGCTGCCGGGGGTGGCCGGTCCCGCGCTGGCGGGCTGGATGGCCGGCGCCGCCGGCTGGCGGCTCGTCTTCGGCGTCGTCGTCCCCCTGGCCGTCCTCGTGGCCGCGGTGATCCTGCCGCGGGTCGCCGCGAGCGCCGCCGCGCACGCCCCCGCGGCGGGGGAGGGACCGGCCGGTGCCGGGCCGTCGGCGCGCGGGCGAGCCGCGCGCGGTCTGGTCGTCGCCGTCGGCGCGGGCGCCCTGCAGGCGGGCGCGGAGGGCCTGGGCGACGGCGGGGCGCTGCCGCTCGCGCTGACCGCCGCCGGGGCGGTGGCGGTCCTGGTGGCCCTGCCCGCGCTGCTGCCGGCCGGTGCGCTGCGCCTGGCGCGCGGGCTGCCCAGCGTGGTGGTCGTGCGCGGGTTGTTCACCGCCGCGTTCTTCGGCACCGAGACGTTCGTGCCGCTCATGCTGCAGTCCGAGCGCGGGTTCAGCCCCGCCCAGGCCGGGCTGGCGCTCACCGGCGGCACGATCGGGTGGTTCAGCGGCACCACGGCCCAGGCGAGGGCCCTGGACCGGGTGCCGCGCGCGCTGCTGCTGGCCGCGGGCGGCGCGGTGCTGGCCGCCGCCGGTGCCCTGCTGGCCGCCGTGACGCTCACCGGTGCCAGCGGCTGGTGGGTGCTGGTGGCGTGGCTGCTCGCCGGGGGCGGCATGGGCCTGGGGATGGCCACCACCAGCGTGCTGACCCTGCGCCTGGCCGCGCCGGCCGAGCGGGGCCTGGCCTCCTCCGCGCTCCAGCTGTCCGACAACCTCGGGTGCGTGCTGGGCATCGCCGTGGCCGGCGGGGTCTTCGCCGCCCTGCACGTCGGTGCCGGGGACGACCAGGGCCTGTTCGGCGGGATGTACGCGGGCCTGGCGCTGGTCGCGCTGGCCGGCGCGCTGGTCGGCACCCGGGCCCGGCCGCCGCGCCCGGCGCAGTCCTGCCCGGTGCCCGCGGCGGGGTCGTCTACGGTGGGAGGACCGTGAGCACGACAGCCCAGAACACCTCGCCGGACCTGTTCTCCACCGCGCCCACCGCACCCGCGGGGCCCACCGCGACCCCCACCGGGGAGGCCGCCTCGCCGGGCCGGCCGCTGCGCGCGTGGCAGCGGGCCGCGATCGAGCAGTACTTCGACCCCGAGCGCGAGGACCCCGAGGACTTCCTGGTCACCGCGACGCCGGGCGCGGGCAAGACGACGTTCGCCCTGGCCCTGGCGCGCCGGCTGCTGGACGCCCGCCGGGTGGACCGGGTCGTCGTCGTGGCCCCCACCGACCACCTGCGCACCCAGTGGGCCGAGGCCGCCCACCGCGCCGGCATCGAGCTGGACCCGACGATGTCCAACGCGGTCGGCCCGGTGCGCCCGGACGTGCGCGGCTACGTCACCACGTACGCGCAGGTCGCCGGGCACCCGATGCTGCACCGGGCCCGCGCCACGGCCAAGCGCTCCCTCGTGGTGCTCGACGAGATCCACCACGCCGGCGACGGCCTCAGCTGGGGCGAGGCGGTGCAGGAGGCGTTCGCCGACGCGCGCCGCCGGCTGTCGCTGACCGGGACCCCGTTCCGCACCAAGGCCGACGAGCGCATCCCCTTCGTGAAGTACGTCGAGGACGACTCCGCGGAGTCCGAGGGCGGCCTGCGCAGCCTGGCGGACTACACGTACGGCTACCGGCAGGCCCTCGCCGACGGCGTCGTGCGCCCCGTGGTGTTCGCCGCCTACACCGGCACCTCGCGCTGGCGGAACTCCGCCGGTGAGGTCGTGGCGGCCTCCCTCAGCGACCCGTCCACGAAGTCGGTGGAGGCGCTGGCGTGGAAGACGGCGCTGGACCCGCGCGGGGACTGGGTGCCGCACGTGATCGCCGCGATGGACGAGCGCCTGGAGCACCTGCGCGAGCACGGCATGCACGACGCCGGGGGCCTGGTGCTGGCCAGCGACCAGGACGACGCCCGCGCCTACGCGCGGATCGTGCAGCGCGTCACGGGCGAGAAGCCCGTGCTGATCCTGTCCGACGACCCCAAGGCGTCGCAGAAGATCACCGACTTCGCCGAGGGCGACCAGCGCTTCGCGGTGTGCGTGCGCATGGTCTCCGAGGGCGTGGACGTCCCCCGCGCGGCGTGCCTGGCGTGGATGACCAGCTACCGCACCCCGCTGTTCTTCGCCCAGGCCGTCGGGCGCGTGGTGCGCGCGCGGCGCCGGGGCGAGTCGGCGACGGTGTTCCTGCCCGCGGTCCGCCCCCTGCTGGCGCTCGCCGCGGAGATGGAGACGGACCGGAACCACGTCATCCCGCCGCCGCCCAGCGTCACCTCCGAGGAGGTCGACGAGGGCGGGCTGGACCTGCTGCCCGCGCCGGAGCGCGAGCCGGGGGAGGCCAAGGAGTACGAGGCGCTGGAGGCGCAGGCGGAGTTCGCGCACGTCCTGCACGGCGGCAGGGCGCTGCTGGGCACCGAGACGGCGCCGCTGGAGGTCACCGAGGAGGACGAGGAGTTCCTGGGCCTGCCCGGGCTGCTCTCGCCGGAGCAGACCGCGGCCCTGCTCGCCCAGCGCGACGCGGAGATCCGCAAGCGCACCGCCGCCCCGCGCGGCCCGGACGAGGACACCGAGCCCGTGGCCGCAGAACCGGCGGAGGAGTCCGGGGAGGCGACCTGGCACACGGCCTCGCTGCTGCGCAAGGAGATCCACGGCCTCGTCGGGCGGGTGGCGGCCGGGCGTCAGATGCCGCACGCCACCGTCTATGCGAAGGTGCGCGCCGCCGTCCCGGGGCCGCCGTCGGCGTCCGCGGGGGTGGACGTCCTCCGCCGCCGCCGCGACCACCTGCTGTCGATGGTGTGAGCGGGTAGGTTCGGACGGTGCCCGAGATCGTCCAGCGGACCATGGTGCGGGGAACCGTCGACGAGGTGTTCGACGTCTCCCTCGACCTCGACGTCGAGCGCGTCGCGGGCCGGCGGTTCAGGGTGCGCGCGGTCGAGGGGGCCGGCCGCACCAGCGGGCGCATCGGGCTGGGGGAGCGGGTGCGCTGGCGCATCCGCCTGTTCGGGCTGGTGCCCGTCACGCACACCTCGAACATCGTGGAGCTGGAGCGCCCGCGCCGCTTCGTGGACCGCATGGACGAGGGGCTGTTCGCGGAGTTCCACCACGAGCACGTCTTCGAGCCCGAGGGCCCGGGGATGACGATCGTGACGGACCGCATGGCCTGGCGCAGCCCCGCCGGGCCGCTCGGCCGCGTCGCCGACGTGCTGTTCGTGCGGCGCACGCTGCGCCGCCTGCTGGCCGACCGGAACTCCGAGATCGTCCGCCGGTTCAGCTGACCGGCCCCGGCGACCGGGCGGGCACCCGTCGCGCCCCCCCGCGGGGCCGGCGGCAGGAACCGGTGCGGTGCGGCGCGCGTTCGACCGGTGTGGCCGGGAGCGTCCCGGCGAGGGAGGACGACGTGGGTTTCCTGGACAGGCTCAAGGGCAAGGGCGTGCCCGTCGACCAGCTGAAGGCGCGGGTCGCGCAGTTCAAGAGCAAGGACTTCGCCGAGGCGAGCATGGCCACGTGCGCGCTCATCGCGGCGGCCGACGGCCGCATCGACCCGGCCGAGCGCCAGAAGACCGCCGCCTTCATCGGCTCCCACGACGTGCTGGCCTCCTTCGACGCCGCCCAGCTGCGCGAGTCCTTCGACCGCTACTGCGGCAAGCTCTCCAGCGACTACGACTTCGGGAAGATCGAGGCGCTGCAGGCGATCGGCAAGCTGCGCGCCAAGCCGGACCAGGCCCGCGCCGTGGTGCAGGTGGGCGTGGTCGTCGGCGGGGCCGACGGCGACTTCGACGAGTCCGAGCGCCGCGCGGTGCGCGAGGTGTGCCAGGCCGTGGGGCTGGACCCGGCGGAGTTCGGCGTCTGATGGGCCGCCCGTCCGCGACGCGGTGGGGCGCGCCGGCTCCCGGCGTCCCGGCCTGGCAGGCTCGCCCGCTGTGAGCACCCCCGCCGGCTGGTACCCCGACCCGTCCCGCCAGGCGCAGCTGCGCTGGTGGGACGGTGAGCGCTGGACCGAGCACACCCACACTCCCGCACCGGCGCCCGGGCCGGGCCTGGACCTGCGCAAGGACACCCCCGGCACCGGCGACCCGTGGCAGCACGGGCAGCAGCACGGGCAGCACCGCCCGTACCCCACGTACGGCGCCTACGGCGACCCGGCCGCGGGCCGCTCGTCCGCCCGGGCCCTGGCCACCCCGGACGGGCAGCCGCTGGGCAACCTGGGCCTGCGGCTGCTGGCGCGGATCGTGGACTGGGTCCTCGTCTCCGTCATCGCCACCCTGGCCGGCTGGTCGCTCGTGCAGCGGATGGTGCGGTCGATGGACGACACGCTCACCGCGGCCGTCGCCGGTGACCCCACGGCCTCGCTGCGGCTGCTGGAGGACCCCGGGTTCAACGCCGCGCTGTCCAGCTTCACGTTCGTGCTGATCGCCGTCAGCGCCGCGTACACGGTGCTGCCGCTGCGCTTCTACGGCGCCACCCCCGGCAAGGCGCTGTTCGGGCTGCGGGTGCGGCCCTGGGAACGCCCCGGGCACCCCACCTGGGGGCAGTCGATCCTGCGCTGGCTGACGAGCGACCTGGCCGTCCAGCTCTTCTGGCCGTACGCGGTGCTCGACTACCTGTGGCCGACGTGGGACCGGCGCAAGCAGGCCCTGCACGACAAGCCCGGTGGCACCGTGGTGGTGCGCCGCAGGCGCTGACCCGCACCGGGAACCCGCCCCGCACTCCCGGGGCGGGTTCCCGGCGGCCCCGTCGGTCAGGCGGTGGACCGCTCAGGCGGTGAAGGCGGCGGGGCGCTCGCGCTGCGCCTCGCCGAGCGCCCGGGCGATCCCGTCGGCGTCGAGCTCGGCGCCGTAGACGGGGGTGCCGGGCTGCTGGCGCCAGGACTCGGCCAGCGTCCCGGCGTCCACGGCGTCGAAGCCCATCGTGAAGAGGAGGTCGGCCACCACGGCCTTCGCGGCCGGGTCGTCGCCGGCCAGCGGCAGGCCGCGGCGCTCCGGGTCGCCCGCGGGGCGGGCGGCGTTCAGCAGGTGCTCGGCCTGGATGCCGTTGAACGCCTTCACCCAGCGCAGCCGGCCCGCCGGGTCCAGCTGCTGCGCCACCCACGCGGTCTCCGGGGTGCCGCCCTCGATCGCGTCGATGCGCCCGTCGCGCTCGCGCGGGTAGTAGTTGCCGGTGTCGACGACGACGGTGCCGTCGGCGGCGCCGTCCAGCGCCCCCGCCAGGTCGGGCACGTTCTTCTCCGGCACGGTCACCACCACGAGGTCGGCGTCGCGCGCCGCCTCCGGGGCGGTGACCGCGCTCGCGCCGGTCTCGGCGGCCAGGTCCGCCAGGGTCTGCGGCCCGCGGGAGTTCGCCACCCGCACCTCGTGCCCCAGCCGGGTGAACGCCCGGGTGAGGTTGCCGCCGATGTTGCCCGCTCCGATGACGCCGATGCGCACGTCGTGCTCCTGCCTTCTCGGGTGCCCGTGACGGTGATCCGCAACCCCGGTGCGTGCCGGGGTGTTCCGCGGGAGGGGGTTCAGGCGACGACGGGCTCGCCGACGAGCGAGACGCCCGCTGCGCGCAGCTGCTCCAGCGCCGCTTCCACGGTGGTCGCGGAGATGCCCGCCGTCAGGCCCAGCAGCACCGTGGTGCGGAACCCCTCGCGCGCCGCGTCCAGGGCGGTGGCCCGCACGCAGTGGTCGGTGGCGATGCCCACCACGTGCACCTCGTCCACGCCCCGCTCGCGCAGCCAGTCCGCCAGCCCGGTGACCAGCTCCCCGCCATCGTCGGTGACGGTGGAGGTCGTCCCCTCGAAGCCGGAGTAGGCCGCCGCGTACTGGCCCTTGCGGAAGACGGCCTCCACCCGGCTGGTGTCCAGGGCGTCGTGCAGGAGGGCTCCCCAGCTGCCCGCCCGGCAGTGCGGGGGCCAGGAGTCCACGAAGTCCGGGGTGTCGGAGAAGTGCGCGCCGGGGTCGACGTGGAAGTCCTGGGTGGCGACCACGTGGTCGTAGACGAGGTTCCCGCGGGCCAGCAGCTGGCTGGTGGCCGCCGCGACCTCGTCGCCACCGGCCACCCCCAGCGCCCCGCCGGGGCAGAAGTCGTTCTGGACGTCGACGACGACGAGGGCGCGGCTCACCGGCCCTGCTCCCCGGCGTCGGCGGCGGTGCCGGTGGCGGCGCCGGTGGTGGGCGGCGGCAGCACCGTGGTGGGGATCGCCGGATCGCCCTTGGACAGGGCCAGGCCGTCCCACGGCAGCGTCACCAGCGCCCGGCGCAGGTGCTCGCGGGACTCCTCCAGCGTCGGCAGGTCCGGCACCCGCTCGCCGTCGACGACGTACGGCACCTGCAGCGGGCGGTCGTGCGGCTCGCGCGGGGGGGTGTGCCCGACGCCGAGGACCTCGTCGGTGGCGGTGCCGGTGGGGCGGTGCCGCCGCACGGCGACCTTGCGCCCGCCCTGGGTGACCTTGGAGGTGGAGCGCTTGGCCACGGGGCGGCCCTCGACCTCCACCAGCTTGTAGACCAGCCCGGCGGTGGGGGCGCCGGAACCGGTGACCAGGGAGGTGCCCACCCCGTAGCCGTCCACGGGTGCCGCGGCCAGGGCCGCCAGGGCGTACTCGTCCAGGTCGCCGGAGACGACGATCCTCGTGCCGGTGGCGCCCAGGGAGTCCAGCTGCGCGCGCGCCTGCTCCGCCAGGACCGCCAGGTCCCCGGAGTCGATGCGCACCGCGCCCAGCTCCGGACCGGCGACCTCGACCGCCGTCTCGATGCCGCGGGTGATGTCGTAGGTGTCCACCAGCAGGGTGGTGCCGGTGCCCAGGGCGGCGACCTGCGCGCGGAAGGCCGCCTCCTCGGTGTCGTGCAGCAGCGTGAAGGCGTGCGCGCTGGTGCCCGCGGTGGGGATGCCGTAGCGCTCGCCGGCGGCCAGGTTGGAGGTGGCGGTGAACCCGCACAGGTACGCCGCCCGCGCGGCGGTCACGGCGGCCTCCTCGTGGGTGCGCCGCGAGCCCATCTCGATGAGCGGGCGCCCGTGCGCGGCGGTGCTCATGCGGGCCGCCGCCGCGGCGATCGCGCAGTCGTGGTTGAGGATGGACAGCACCACCGTCTCCAGCACCACCGCCTCGGCGAAGGTGCCGGTCACCGTCAGCATGGGGGAGCCGGGGAACCACAGCTCGCCCTCGGCGTAGCCCTCGACCGAGCCGGTGAAGCGGTAGGCCGCCAGCCACTCCAGGGTGCGCTCGTCCAGCACCCCGCGCAGCCGCCGCAGCGCCTCCGGCTCGAACCGGAAGTCGCGCACCGCGTCCAGCACCCGCGGCACGCCCGCCACGACGCCGTACCGGCGCCCCTCGGGCAGGCGGCGGCCGAACACCTCGAAGGTGCACCGGCGCTCGGCGGTGCCGTCGGCCAGCGCGGCCTGCAGCATCGTCAGCTCGTAGTGGTCGGTCAGCAGCGCCGTCGTCGCGCCGGGCCTCGCCGTGCTCACGCTCACCCGCGCGAACCTAGCGCGCCGGGCCGACGCCGGCCCCGGCAGCGCGCCGGGCCCGCCCGCGCGGGGTCCTTAGACTGGGGCCGTGCCCTCGACCGTCCTCACCGCTCCCGTGGAGCTCGAGCGCCCCGAGGCGGACCTGACCGCCGCCCCCGACACCCCGTGGGTCACGCTGGTCTGGAACGACCCCGTGAACCTCATGTCCTACGTCTCGTACGTCTTCCGCACCCACTTCGGCTACTCCGAGGCGAAGGCGCAGGCCCTCATGCTGGACGTGCACACCAAGGGCCGCGCCGCGGTCAGCTCCGGCAGCCGCGAGCAGATGGAGCGCGACGTGGAGGCCATGCACGGGTACGGCCTGTGGGCCACCCTCCAGAAGGACGACTGACCCTGAGGATCCGACGACGCGCCGTGGCCACCTTCCGCCGTTCCCGCAACGGGCTGTTCTCCCTGACCCTGCAACCCGTCGAGGCCGACGTGCTCGCCTCGGTCACCCGCGAGGTCCTCGAGCTGCTCGACGTCCCCGAGCGGCGCGTCGACCCGCTGGCCGCCGAGCTCGGCCTGGGCGACCTGCCCGCCTTCGGCCCGCTGGGCGACGCCGACGGGCCCTCGGGCGCCGCGGGCCCCACCTCCCCGCCGGAGGACGAGGTGCTGCGCCGGCTCCTGCCGGACGCCTACCCGGAGGACCCCGACGCCGCCGCGGAGTTCCGCCGCTTCACCGAGCACGGCCTGCGCGAGCGCAAGGCCGCCGCCGCCCGCGCGGTGCTGGCGTCCCTGGCGCCCGTGGAGGGGCAGGGCGGGCGCGTGCAGCTGGACGCGGACGGCGCCCGCACCTGGCTGGCCGCCCTCAACGACGTGCGCCTGGCCCTGGGCACCCGCCTGGGCGTGCGCGACGACGACGGCCCCGAGCTGCTCGACGAGGACGACCCGGCCCGCTACGCGTGGGCGGTGTACGACTTCACCACCCACCTGCAGGAGACGCTGGTGCGCTCCCTGGGGTGAGCTCGCGCGCCTGCCGCGCACGTCCCGGGCGGGACGCCGGCCGCCGCGTAACCTGCTCCGGTGAGCGCGAGCCTGGACCGGGACGACCCCATCGGCATCTTCGACTCCGGGGTGGGCGGCCTCACCGTCGCCCGCGCCGTCCTCGACCAGCTCCCCCACGAGGCGATCCACTACATCGGCGACACCGCCCACAGCCCGTACGGGCCCAAGCCCATCGCCGAGGTGCGCCGCTACGCCCTCGACGTGCTCGACGACCTCGTCGACTCGGGCGTGAAGATGCTCGTCATCGCCTGCAACTCCGCCTCCGCCGCCGTGCTGCGCGACGCCCGCGAGCGCTACGACGTGCCCGTCGTGGAGGTCATCCTCCCGGCCATGCGCCGGGCGGTGCGCGCCACCCGCAACAACCGCGTCGGCGTCATCGGCACCCGCGCCACGATCTCCTCGCGGGCCTACGACGACGCCTTCGCCGGCGCCCTGGACGTGCGGCTGACCAGCGCCGCCTGCCCGCGGTTCGTGGAGTTCGTCGAGCGCGGCGTCACCGGCGGCCCGGAGCTGCTCGACGCCGCCCGCGAGTACCTGGCCCCCGTCATGGCCGCCGGGGTGGACACCCTGGTGCTGGGCTGCACCCACTACCCGATGCTGACCGGCGTGCTGCGCACCGTCGTCGGCGACGGGGTGACGCTGGTCTCCAGCGCGGAGGAGACCGCCCTGGACGTCTACCGGGAGCTGTCCGCGCGCGACCTGCTGCGCCCCGACGACCGTCCCGCCCCCCGGCACCGCTTCACCGCCACGGGCGACCCCACCCCGTTCCGGCAGCTGGCGCAGCGCTTCCTGGGCCCGCAGATCGTCTCCGTGGAGGAGACCGGCCCGCTGCAGCTGGGGGCGCTGCGCGGGGCCCTGCGCGGCGCCGGTGAGAAGGTGGGCCGGTGAGCACCGACCCCGCCACCCCCACCGGCACCCCCGCCCCCCGCGCCGACGGCCGCGCCCCCGACGAGCTGCGCGACGTGCGCATCACCCGCGGCTGGCTCGACCACGCCGAGGGCAGCGTCCTCGTGGAGTTCGGCCGCACCCGCGTGCTGTGCGCGGCGTCCTTCACCGAGGGCGTGCCGCGCTGGCGCAAGGGCTCCGGCAACGGCTGGGTGACCGCCGAGTACGCCATGCTGCCGCGCTCGACGAACACCCGCGGCGACCGCGAGTCCGTCAAGGGCAGGATCGGCGGGCGCACCCACGAGATCAGCCGCCTCATCGGCCGCAGCCTGCGCGCCGTCGTCGACACCAGGGCCCTCGGGGAGAACACCGTCGTCCTGGACTGCGACGTCCTGCAGGCCGACGGCGGCACCCGCACCGCCGCGATCACCGGCGCCTACGTGGCGCTCGCCGACGCGATCGCCTGGGGGAAGGCGAAGGGTCTGGTCCGGCAGTCCAAGCAGCCGCTGACCGGTTCCGTCAGCGCCGTCAGCGTCGGCGTCGTCGGCGGGCTCCCCGTCCTGGACCTGCCCTACGTGGAGGACGTGAAGGCCGAGACCGACATGAACGTCGTCGTCACCGGCGACGGGCGCTTCGTGGAGGTGCAGGGCACCGCCGAGGGCGTCCCCTTCGACCGCTCCGAGCTGGACGCCCTGCTCGACCTCGCCCTGGCCGGCTGCACCCGCCTGAGCGCCCTGCAGGCCGAGGCGCTGGCCGCACCCCTGCCCGGGAGCCCCGCGTGAGCGCCCCGGCCGGTGCGCGCCGGGTGGTCCTGGCCACCCGCAACGCCCACAAGGTCGGTGAGCTGCGCGCCGTCCTGGAACCGCTGCTGCCCGGCGTCGAGGTCCTCGGCGTCGACGCCTTCGACGACGTGCCCGAGGTCGCCGAGACCGGCGTCACCTTCGAGGAGAACGCGCTGCTGAAGGCCCGCGCCGTGGCCGCCGCCACCGGGGTCGTCGCCGTCGCCGACGACTCCGGCATCGCCGTGGACGTCCTGGGCGGGGCGCCCGGCATCTTCTCCGCCCGCTGGGCCGGCCGGCACGGCGACGACGCCGCGAACCTGCAGCTGCTGCTCGCCCAGGTCGCCGACGTGCCGCAGGAGCACCGCGGCGGCGCGTTCGTGTGCGCCGCCGCGGTGGCCGCCCCCGACGGCGAGGAGCACGTCGTGCGCGGCGAGCTGCGCGGGCGGATCACCACCGCTCCCGCCGGTGGCGGCGGCTTCGGCTACGACCCCGTCTTCGTGCCCGAGGGGTCCGAGCGCACCCTCGCCGAGCACAGCGCGCAGGAGAAGAACGCGATCAGCCACCGCGGGCGCGCCTTCGGGGCCCTCGCCCCCGTGCTGGCCGCCGTCCTCGACGGCCGGCCCATCCGCGGCGCCACCGGCTCCGAACCCCGGGTGTGAGGACACCGGGCAGCGCGCAGCGGACCACGGCGCAGGAGGGGAGCGCGGGGCCACCGCCCCGCGCAGCCACCGGTCTGGCCGCGCTGTCCGGGGTCCTCGCCGCGGGCGTGACCGTCGGGGTGGGGCAGCTCGTGGCCGGCCTGCCCCTCGGCGGGCTCTCGCCGTCGGCGGCGCCCCTCGTCGTCGTCGGCGACGCCGTCGTCGACCGGGTGCCCGCGCCCGTGAAGGACTTCGCCGTCAGCGCGTTCGGCACCGCCGACAAACCGGTCCTGCTGGCCACCATCGCCGTCCTCGTCGCCCTGCTCGCCGCCGCGGCGGGCGTGCTGGCCCGCCACCGGCTCGCCCTCGGGGTCGCCGTGGTCGCCGTCCTCGGCGTCGTCGGCGTCCTCGCCGCCGCCACTCGCCCCGACGCCACCGCGCTGTGGCCGCTGCCGTCCGCCCTCGGCGCCGCCGCCGGCGCGTACGTCCTGACCCTGCTGACGCGCCGCCTCGCCCCCGGCGGCCGCAGCACCGGCCTCCGGCGTCGCGCCGTGCTCCTCGGCTCGGTCGCCGCCGCCGGCCTGACCGCCGCCGGTGCCGGCCGCGTCCTCTCCGGCGCCCGCAGCGCCGAGGAGTCCCGCGCCCGCGTCGTGCTGCCCGCCCCCGCCGAGGCCGCACCGCCCGTGCCGCCCGGGGCCGACCCCGCCCAGCTGGTCGGTGCGGGCCTGACCCCGTACGTCACCGGAAACCGCGACTTCTACCGCATCGACACCGCCCTCGTGGTGCCCGACGTGCGCGCCGAGGACTGGACCCTGCGCCTGCACGGCATGGTCGAGCGGGAGATCACCCTCACCTTCGACGACCTGCTCGCGCTGCCCCTGGTCGAGCGGTGGATCACCTTGACCTGCGTCAGCAACGAGGTCGGCGGCGACTACGCGGGCAACGCGAAGTGGCTGGGCTACCCGCTGGCGGAACTCCTGGCCCGCGCCGGGGTCCGCGACGGCGCCGACACGCTGTTCGCCACCAGCACCGACGGTTTCACCCTGTCCGCCCCGCTCGCCGAGGCCGCCGACGGCCGCGACGCGCTCCTCGCCGTCGGCATGAACGGCGAACCCCTGCCCCGCGAGCACGGTTTCCCCGTCCGCATGGTGATCTCCGGGCTGTACGGGTTCGTCTCCGCCTGCAAGTGGGTCACCGACATCGAGGTCACCCGGCTCGCGGAGAGGACCGCGTACTGGACCGAGCGCGGCTGGGCCGAGCGTGCCCCCGTCAAGACCGCCTCCCGCATCGACGTGCCCCGCTCCTTCGCCACGCTGCGCGCCGGCCGCGTCCCCGTCGCCGGCGTCGCCTGGGCCCAGGACCGCGGCATCAGCGCCGTCGAGGTCCGCGTCGACCGCGGTGAGTGGGCACCGGCGAAGGTGCTGCCGTCGGTGTCGGAGGACACCTGGTGCCAGTGGGTCTTCGAGTGGGACGCCGAACCCGGCGGGCACGTCCTGGAGGTGCGCGCCACCGACGCCACGGGAACGCCGCAGACCGCCGAGGTGGTGGCGCCGATCCCGAACGGGGCCAGCGGGTACGACTCCGTGACGGTCACGGTCGAGTAGTCCCGAGGTTTCGGGTTTCCGGGTTTCCGTGAATGGGTTCTCGGCCGGCCGGCGGGGTGGTCCGGGTGCCGGGCTCTCCGCCCGCAGTCGGTCCCACGTCTCCCGTCCCAGCACGGGGCGGGCTCCGGACGCCCTGCACCCGGACCACCCCGCCGGCCTCCAGTCTCACCTGTCCTCGGTGCTTGTTCCTCACCTCCACCCGGTCCACCGTGGTCTTGCGTAGTCGCGTGTTCGCATTCGCAAGACCACCGGGAAACCCGCGCCACCGTTACCCGGCCACAGGGGCCCACCGGCCACGAGGGTCCCGTTGGTCCGATCGGGAGGCGACGGAAACTCCTCCCATCCACCGCCTCGCCGGTTCCGAACCCCTGGTGAACGACCGGCCGGGAACCCCGGCCGGGAAGCCCTGAGGAAGGAACTCACCGTGAAGCGCACCGGAACCCTGCTGGCCCTCGTGGCGACCGCGACCCTGGGCCTGGCCGCCTGCGGCGGGAACGACACCGCCGCCACCGCCGGCCAGGAGGCGATGGCCGGCTCGTCGAGCAGTTCGTCGCCGAGCTCGGCGATGCCCAGCGCCTCGGAGTCGATGGACGCCGCCGCGATGAGCGGGCCCGTCGGCCCGGGCTGCGCCGACTACGCCGCCGCGAACGCGTCCGGCCCGGCGTCGGTGGAGGGGATGGCCGCCGACCCCGTCGCCACGGCGGCGTCGAACAACCCGCTGCTGACCACGCTGACCGCTGCGGTCTCGGGGAAGCTGAACCCCGACGTGAACCTCGTCAACGACCTCAACAACGGCGAGTACACCGTGTTCGCCCCCGTCGACGACGCGTTCTCGCAGGTCCCGGCCGAGACGCTGGAGACCCTGAAGACCGACAGCGCGGTGCTGCAGTCGATCCTCACCCACCACGTGGTGCAGGGGCAGCTGAGCCCCGAGGAGGTCGTCGGCACACACACCACCCTGCAGGGCGCGGAGGTCACCGTCTCCGGTGAGCCGGAGTCGCTGACGGTGAACGGCGACGCGATGGTCGTCTGCGGCGGCGTGCAGACCGCCAACGCGACCGTGTACCTGGTCGACTCGGTGCTGATGCCCCCCGCCTGACGCGGCAGCGGTGGCTGAGGGTTCGGTGGGTGCACGGGGAGGGGAGGTGGGACAGTGAGCGCGATGACCACCTCCCGTCCCCGCGCCGCCGGCGCCGTGGGGCCCGGTGACGCGGACGCCGCGCTCGCCGGGGCCGCCCGCGGCGACCAGGCCGCCTTCGCCGCGTTCTACGACGCGACGGCCGCCGCGGTGCACGGCACGGTCCTGCGGGTGCTGCGCGACCCGGCGCAGTCCGAGGAGGTCGTGCAGGAGGTGTTCCTGGAGGCGTGGCGGACCGCCGCCCGCTTCGACCCCGGCCGCGGCAGCGCCCGCGCCTGGGTGGTGACGATGGCCCACCGGCGGGCCGTGGACCGGGTGCGCTCCAGCGAGGCCGGTTCCCGGCGCGACGAGCGGTACGGCGTCCGGGAGGAAGCCCCGTACGACAGCGTGAGCGAGGAGGTCGAGGTGGTGCTGGAGCGCGAGGAGGTCGCCCGCGCCCTCGGCGTCCTGAGCCCGGCGCAGCGGCAGGCGGTGGACCTGGCGTACTACGGCGGGCGCACGCACCGGCAGATCGCGGAGGACCTGCACCTGCCCCTGGGCACGGTGAAGACCCGGCTGCGCGACGCGCTGCTGAAGCTGCGCGAGGCGATGGGGGTGCGACCGTGAGCGGCGACGCGCACGAGCGTCCCGGCCGGCCGGTGCCCGGGGACGACGGGCCGCTCGCGGGAGCGTGGGCGCTGGACGCCCTCGACGACGCCGAGCGCGCCGCCTACGAGGAGCGCCTGCACCGCGACGCGGACGAGCGGCGCGAGGCGGACGAGCTGCGCGAGGCGGCGTCCCTGCTGGGGGCGGCGGCCGCCGTGGCGCCGCCGGCGCGGCTGCGCGCCGACGTGCTCGCGGCGATCGCCGCGACGCCGCAGGAACCCGCTGACGGCCCCGCGCCCGTCACGGCCCTGGCCGCGGCCCGCCGCTCGCACCGGGCGAGCCGCGGCCCCTCCCGCTGGGGCGCCCTGGCGGCGGCCGCGGGGATCGCCGTGGCGGCCGCCGGCGTCGGCGTGGCGCTGGACGCCCGCTCGGACGCCGAGCGGGCCCGGGAGGTCGCCGCCGCGCAGCGCGAGCAGCGGCAGGACGCGCAGGAGACCCTGGAGCAGGTGGCGGCGCTGCTGGCGTCGGGCGAGAGCGTGACGGTCCAGGCGTCCGCCGGCGGGTCCGCGACCGTGGTGCGCGCGGGGGACCGGGCGGCGGTGGTGACCGCCGGGCTGCCCGACCCGGGGGAGGGCCGCGCCTACCAGCTGTGGCTGCTGCAGGGGGACGAGGTCGCTCCCGCCGGGATGCTCCCGCGGGCCGGTGGCGAGGGGCCGGCGGTGGCGCTGCTGCCGGAGCTGGGGCGGGCCACCGGTGTGGGGCTGTCGGTGGAACCCGCCGGGGGTTCGCAGCAGCCGACGACGACGCCCGTGGTGGTGGCGCCGCTGCCCGCCTGAGCCGGGCGGGTTCGCGCCCACCGGGGCCCCGGTGCAGGATCGGCGGGTGAGCACCGCGACCGAGCCCGCCGTCCACGTCCTGCACGAGAACCCCGAGTGGCTGCCGCCGTTCCGGGAGGCGTTCGCGGCCGAGGGCGTCCCGCTCGTCGAGCACGTCCTGACCGGCGGGGAGCTGGACCTGGCCGAGGTGCCCGCGCCGGGCGTGTGGTGGTCGCGCATGTCGGCCTCCGCGCACACCCGCGACCACTCCGCCTCCGTGGCGCACACCCGCGCGGTGCTGTCGTGGCTCCAGGCCGCCGGTGCCCGCACCGTCAACGGCCGCGCGGTGCTGGAGCTGGAGCTGAGCAAGGTGGCGCAGCTGACGGCGCTGGCCGCGGCGGGGATCGAGGTGCCCCGCACCGTCGCCGTCGTCGGCGCCGACCTGGACGCGGCGGCGCGCCGGTTCGCCGAGCGCGTCGGCGGGCCCTTCGTCACCAAGCACTCCCAGGGCGGCAAGGGCCTGGGCGTGGCGCGCTTCTCCGGGTACGAGGAGTTCGCCGACACCCTGGCCTCCGGTGGCCTGGACGAGCCGTTCGACGGGGTGTGGCTGCTGCAGGAGTTCGTCGCCTCCGCCGACGACAGCGTCACCCGCGCGGAGTTCGTGGGCGGGGAGTTCCTGTACGCGCTGCGCGCCGACACCGCCCGCGGCGGGTTCCAGCTGTGCCCGGCGGACGCCTGCGCCATCGACCCCGACACCGGCCGGCCGGTGCTGCCGCCGGGTGCGACGATCGCGCAGGAACCGGGGGAGACGATCTTCTCGCTGCGCGAGGGGTTCGACCACCCCGTCCTCGCCCGGTACGCGGACTTCTTGCAGCGCAACGGCATCGAGATCGCCGGGGTCGAGTTCATCACCACCGCCGACGGGCGGGTCGTCACCTACGACGTCAACACCAACACCAACTACAACGCGGCCGTGGACGCCGCGGCGCCCCGCTCCGGGCCGCGTGAGATCGCCCGGTACACCGGGCGGCTGCTGCGGCGGAGCAGCGGCGCGGGCTCCTGAGGGAGGCCGCCCCGCCCGGCGCGCGTGCGCCGGGCGGGGCGTGCGGGCCCGGCCGTGCGGGAGGCGGGACTCGAACCCGCACGCCCGGAGGCACAGGAACCTAAATCCTGCGTGGCTGCCAGTTACACCACTCCCGCTCGCGACGAACGAGCCTAGCCCAGCGCGCGGGCCCCGACGAGGCCGTGCCCGCCGCCCGGCGCGCTCAGGCCGCGTCCAGGCCCAGGTCCCGGCGGAGCTTGGCCACGTGCCCGCTCGCCCGGACGTTGTACTGGGCCAGGGCGACCAGCCCGTCGGGGCCGACGACGACCGTGGAGCGGATCACGCCCACGGAGGTGCGCCCGTAGTTCGTCTTCTCCCCCCACGCCCCGTACGCCTCGAGGACCTCGTGGCCGGTGTCGGACAGCAGCGGGAACGTCAGCCCGTCGCGCTCGGCGAACGTCGCCAGCTTCGCCACCGGGTCGGGGGAGACGCCCAGCACCCGGTGGCCGGAGGCGTTCAGCGCGTCGAGGGAGTCGCGGAAGTCGCAGGCCTGCGTGGTGCAGCCCGGCGTCATCGCGGCCGGGTAGAAGTACACGACGACGCTCTGACCGCGCAGCTGCGACAGCGTCACGGTGCCGCCGTCGTGCGCGGGCAGGGTGAAGTCGGGGGCGGGGTCGCCGGGGGCGAGGCGGGTCGTCATGCGCGCACGCTAACGGCGCGGGGTGCGCCGGGCGGGCCGGGGTGGGGGCGCTCCGGTACGGTTCGGCGGACGGCCGGACCCGCCCGGGCTCCGGCGAGCAGCTGCGCCGGGCGGCACGCACCCCCGGCAGGAGACGACCCGTGCGACGGGCAGGAGGTGGCCGTGACGGCCAGCGACGGCAAGGCCGAGATCACCACGAGCGACCCGCGCGCCCTGGAGCGCGAGATCGAGCTGCGCAGGGCGCAGCTGGCGGGCACGCTCGACGAGCTGAACGAGCGGCTCCAGCCCGACGCCATCAAGGCGCGGGCCCTGGCCTCCGCCCGCGAGAGGGTGAAGGGGTTCGCGACCGCGCCGGACGGCTCGCCGCGCACCGGCCGCCTGGCGGCGGTGGGCGCGGTCGTGCTGGGCGTGACGACCCTGCTGGTGGTGCGGGCCGTGCGGGCCCGGCGCCGCTGACGCACCCCGCCCCGGCGGTCCCGCACCGCCCAGCGCCCCCGAGCCGACCCGGCTGCGGGGGCGCTACCGTTCCGCCCGTGAGCACGCCCGCCGACGCCTCCCGCCTGCCCGTCCGCATGCTGCACGACCGCGTCCTGGTGGCCGCCGACGACAGCGGCGAGCGGAAGTCGTCCGCGGGCATCGTCATCCCCGCCACCGCCGCCGTGGGGCGCCGGCTGGCGTGGGCGTCGGTGATGGCGGTCGGCCCGCACGTGCGGCAGGTGCAGACCGGCGACCGCGTCCTGTTCGACCCCGAGGACAAGGCCGAGGTGGAGCTGACCGGCAAGGGGTACGTGCTGCTGCGCGAGCGCGACCTGCACGCCGTCGCCGCCCCCCGCGTGGAGGACGGCCAGACCGGGCTCTACCTCTGAACCCGGACGCCCCGCAGCGCGCCGGGTCGGCGCGCCGCAACGCCCGCTACACCCCGCTGGACACCGACGGCCCGCTGCCGTGGGAGATGGTCCGCTCGGTGCCCGCCATCCGCCGCGCCCCGCACGAGTTCCTCGCCGGCCTGGTGCGCCGCCACGGCGACACCGCCGCGATCCCCCTGCCGCGCACCCCCGTGCTGGTCCTCAACGACCCGGCGGGGGTGCGCCGCGTCCTGGTGGACAACGCCCGCGGCTACGGCAAGGCGACCGTGCAGTACACGGCGCTGGCGGCCGTCACCGGGCCCGGCCTGCTCGCCGGCGACGGGCCCACCTGGCGCTCGCACCGGCGCACCCTGCAACCGGCCTTCCACCACGGCTCCCTGGACGCCGTCGCCGAGCACGCGGTGGGCGCCGCGCGCACGCTGCGCGCCGAGGTCGACGCCCTGCCGCCGGGGCGGGCGCTGGACGTGGTCGGCGCCGTCTCGCGCGCCTCCCTGGAGGTGGTGGGGCGCACCCTGGCCGCCGCGGACCTGTCCGGGGTGGCGCCTCGGCTGGTGGACGCGGTGGGCGAGGCGCTGGAGCTGGTGGTGGCGCGCGCGGCCTCGCCGGTGCCGGCGTCCTGGCCCACCCGCTCGCGGCGGGCGCTGGCCGCGGCCGTGGCCGAGATCGACGAGGTGTGCGCGCGCGTCCTCGCCGAGCGCCGCGCGCGGGGCGTCGCCCCGGACGCCACCGACGTGGTCGCCCTCATGTTCAACGCGGGGATGAGCGCGCAGGAGGTGCGCGACGAGCTCGTCACGTTCGTCGTCGCCGGCCACGAGACGGTGGCCTCGTCGCTGACGTGGACGCTGGACCTGCTCGCGCGCGAGCCGTCCGCGCAGCGCCGCCTGCAGGACGAGCTGGCCGCCGTGCTGGGCCCGCCCGGCGCCGCCCGCGAACCGCGCTGGGAGGACCTGCCCCGGTTGCGGTACGCGCGCGCCGTGGTGGACGAGTCGCTGCGGCTGTACCCGCCGGCGTGGGTGATCACCCGGCGGGCGCTGGCCGACGACGTGCTCGCCGGGGTGCCCGTGCCCGCCGGCACGCTCGTCATCGTCAGCACCTGGGCGCTGCACCGGCACCCGGGGGTGTGGCCGAGCCCGGAGCAGTTCCGCCCCGAGCGGTTCCTCGACGCCCCGCGCCGGGACGCCTACGTGCCCTTCGGGGCCGGGCCGCGCCAGTGCATCGGCCGCGACCTGGCCCTCGTGGAGGAGGTGCTGGTGCTGGCGGCGCTGCTGCGCGACCGCGCGGTGCGCCCGGTGCCCGGCCCGCGTGCGGAGGTGGAGGCGCTGGTCTCCCTGCGTCCGCGCGGCGGCTTGCGCCTGCTCGTCGAACCGCGCGGCTGAGCGGGTCCCGGCCGGCGAGCGGCCCCCTGAGCACTGACCTAGAGTCCACAGAGGTGACTTCCCGTGACGACGGTGTGCTGCTGCGAGCCCTGACGATCCTGCTGGACCGGGCCCACCTGGCCAGCCCCGGCCAGCTGCCCGACGTGCTGGCCGTCGCGGCGCGCGAGCTCGGCTGGGAGGTCCTGCTGCACCTCGTCGACCACGACCAGCGGGTGCTGCTGCCGCTGCCGCCCGCCGGTGGCGAGCCGTCGCGGCCGCAGGTCATCGACACCACGCTCGCCGGGCGCGCCTTCCGCGGCGTGGAACCGGTGAAGTGGTCCGGGGTGGGGCAGGGCGTGTGGCTGCCCGTCCTCGACGGCACGGACCGCCTCGGCGTGCTGAAGGTGACCGTCACCGACCCCGCCGCGAGCGACCGCGAGGAGTTCAGGGACCGCTGCCGGCTGTTCGCGCACCTGACCGGCCACCTGCTCACCGCGAAGACGTCCTACGGCGACGCGCTGAACCGCGTGCAGCGGCTGCAGCACCGCTCGGTGGCCACCGAGCTGCTGTGGCAGCTGCTGCCGCCGCTGACGTTCGCCTGTGAGGGCCTCGTCGTCGCCGGGGTGCTGCAGCCGACGTACGCCGTGGCCGCCGACGCGTTCGACTACAGCGTCGTCGACGACGTCGCCCACCTGGCCCTCTTCGACGCCACCGGCCACGACCTCGCCGGCACCCTGCTGGCCGCGGTGGCGCTGTCGGCGTACCGCAACCGCCGGCGCGAGGGGGCGGGGCTGCGCGAGACGGCGGGGACGGTCGACCGGTACGTCGCCGAGCAGGGCGCCGGGGAGAAGTTCGCCACCGGGGTGCTGGGGCAGCTGGACCTGGCCACGGGGCGGTTCCGCTACCTCAACGCCGGCCACCCCGCACCGCTGGTCGTGCGGCGCGGCAAGGTCGTCAAGGAGCTGACCGGTGGCCACCGGGTGCTCTTCGGCCTGCCCGACGCCTGGGACGCCGTGGAGGCGGAGGTCGGCGAGGAGGTGCTCGAGCCCGACGACTGCGTGGTCCTCTACACCGACGGCATCGTCGAGGCCCGCGGCGCGGACGGGGAGCTGTTCGGCGTCGAGCGCCTCACGGACCACCTGGAGCGGTGCGCGGCGGCCGCCCTGCCCGCCCCGGAGACGATCCGCAGGATCGTCCAGGCCGTCCTGGGCCACCAGGGCGGTGTGCTGCAGGACGACGCCACGATCCTGATGGCCCAGTGGGCCAGCGGCGCCGAGCGCGCCATGCAGTCCGGCTGGACCACCGACCTCCAGCAGCTCACCCCGCCGCACCCGCCGGGGGGCGAGCCGCTGCGCCGCTGACGTGCGGACCCCTCAGGGCATCTCGACCGTCTCCGCGCGGCGCACCTCCGCCAGCGCCGCCTGCACGTGGCGCACCAGCGGGCGGCGGGTGGCGCCCACCAGGTCGGCCACGAGCAGCAGCGCGTGCCGCAGCACCGCCTCGTGCGGGGCCCGCGGCACCTCGGCGACCTCCGGGTGCTCGCCCAGGGCCCCGGTCAGCGCCAGGACCAGCAGGTGCGGCTCCAGGCCGGCGAACCAGGACGGGGCCGAGCGGGCGCAGCGCTCCACGACCGCGCGCAGGTCGTCCGCGTCCAGGCCGTCCGGGTGCAGCTCCTCCAGCGCGCCGCGCAGCACCCACCCCAGGACGGTGCGCGCCGCGTCCGCGTCGAAGGCGGCCAGCGCCGCCGCCGCCTCGCCGAACGTCGCGTCGTCGCCGGCGGCCAGCGCGCGCACCGCGCGGGTCAGGGCGCGCTCCAGGACGGCCGGATCGGTGCTGCGGGCCGGGGTGTTCACGGGCCTCACCCTGCCACCGGCTCCCGACACCACCTCGGCGCCACCGTGACAGCACTGTGATCCCGCCCGAGTTGCCGCCCCCGCCCGGCTGCCTACCGTGGAGAGGGAGGTCGAGAAGACGCCTCGTACGCCCCGCGGAACCGCGGGGCCCGCGAACCGGAGGAGCTCGACATGGCCACCAGAACGAAGAACAGCGTCGACGCCACCCGCACCCACCGCCGGTCGCCGGTGCAGACCGGTGCCCTGGTCGTCGGGGCGGTGTTCGTCCTCGTCGGGATCATGGGGTTCATCCCCGGGATCACCACGAACTACGACCAGCTCGAGTGGGCGGGCCCCGACTCCGAGGCCATGCTGCTCGGGATCTTCATGGTCTCGATCCTGCACAACCTGCTGCACCTAGGTCTCGGCGTCGTCGGGCTGATCGCGGCCAAGGCCGCCGGCGCCGCGCGCAGCTACCTCATCGTCGGCGGCCTCGTGTACGCCGCGCTGTGGATCTACGGGCTCGTGGTCGCCGAGGAGAGCCAGGCGAACTTCGTGCCGCTGAACAACGCCGACGACTGGCTGCACCTGGTGCTGGCCGTGGGCATGATCCTGCTCGGTCTGGTCCTGCCGCGCCGCGTGGAACTGCCCGCGTCGGAGCACTGAGCGCCGACCGGGGCCGCACCACCCCGGGGGCGACTCCGGGAACTCGACGAAGGAGAGACACCGTGAGCACCGACGAACGCTCGACGCTGCCCGTGCCGGACTACGACCACCTGCCGCTGGGGAGCCTCACCGACCGCATCCGCTCCCTGGACGCGGCCGCCCTGGGCGACCTCATCGTCTACGAGGAGGCCCACGGGGCGCGCGAGCCGGTGCTGACGGTCCTGCGGGCCCGGGCCGACCAGCTCGCGTCCGGTGCCGAGCCGTCCGGCGGGAACCCCGCCGGCGCCCAGCCCGAGCACGCCCCCGCACCGCAGGGGCCGAACCTGGGGACCACCGACGCCCCGCCGATCAACCCCCCGTCGCAGGGCGTGCCGACGAACCCGGCGCAGCCGCGCTGACACCGGCGCCGGCACCGGAGCGCTCCACCCGGCCCGCCGGCACGGCCGGCTTCGCGGCGTGCGGTACCCGCCCCCCGGCGTACCGCACG
>NZ_JBBBEM010000096.1:0-11720 GCF_037154035.1 Kineococcus sp. G2
GCCGCGCGCCCGGGCCCCGATCGCGGCCCAGACGCACACCGCCCGCTCGCCCGCCCACAGCGGTGCCCACAGCGCCGCGGTGGGCGGGTAGTGCGCGCGCCCGCCGTGCCGGCGCCGCCCCACCTCCGCCACCGCCACCGCGGCCAGCGCCCCCAGGCCCGCGGCCGCCCGGCCCCGACCGCGCACCGCGGCCAGCGCCAGCAGCGGCAGCCAGGACGCCTCCACCACCAGCCGCCACGGCTGGGCGAAGTCGTCGTACGCCTGCCGGACCCGCTGCCCGGCGAAGTGCCGCGCCGTCGGCGGCAGCCTGCGCACGTACACGCCCGACGCCCGGGCGACGCGGCCCCCGGCCGCCTCCACGGTGCGCAGCATCTGCAGGTTCTCGAACAGCACGTCCCCGTCGTAACCACCCATCGCCTCGAAGGTGCTGCGGCGCATCGCGATCGTCCCGGGGTAGTCCGCGCCGAACGCCCGGTTCACCAGGGAGCGGGCGGTGTCCCAGCGCGCGTGCCAGGGCGCGGGGGAGAACACGTTCTGCGGGCGCACGGCGTCCGCGCCGGTCAGCGCGTCCAGCACCGCGCCCAGTTCCGCCGGCCCGTAGCGCACGTCGTCGTCGGCCACCACGACGAGCTCGTGGCGCGCCGCGAGCACCCCGGTGACGACCCCGGCGACCTTGCCGTTGCGGCCCGGCCACGGCTGCGGCCGCACGTGCCGGGCGCCGCCGTCCCCCCAGGCGCGCGCGTGGCGGGCGAAGTCCGCCGCGCCGGAACCGTCGACGACCGTGACGTCGATCAGGCGGGTCAAGGAGCGCAGGTACGCCCCCATCTCCGCCACCTCGGCGTCCGGGCGCCCGTCCCAGCGCAGCGGCACCACGTACTCGGCGGCGTGCCGGGTGGTGCGCCCGGTGGCGTGCCGGGTCTGCGCGGAGGAGTCCGCGCGGACCCGCGGTGCGCTCACGCCCACGGCGCCAGCAGCGAGGTCCGCCCCCGCTCCCAGGAGGCCAGCTGGTGCTCGCCGGCCAGCGCGTCCAGCGCCAGGCACGCGGCCGCGCCGAACAGCACGTCGGCCGCCAGCTCCGGTTCGCGCCGCGCCAGCGCCCCGGCCAGGTCCCGGCCGGCGATCTGCTCGTGCACGGCGTCGGCCTGCACGTGCTCGTCGAAGAACCAGGTGGCGTCGGCGTCGAAACCCAGCCGGCGGAACCCGTTGCCGTAGGCCTTGTTCGGCAGCGACGACGTCATCTCGAACACCGCCAGGTGCCCGACGATCGCCCCGCGCAGGCGGCGGTGCAGCCCGAACAGGGACATCGCGTTCGTGCCCACCAGGGTGGTCGCCGGCACCGACGGCAGGTAGCGGCCGTAGGAGTCGTCCAGGCCCGCCGCCCGCATCGTGCGCGCGAACAGCGCCGAGTGCATCCGCTCGGGGCGGCCGCCGCCGTACTCGTCGGCCTGCACCTCCACCAGCGCCGCCTTCGGCCCGCCCGCCAGCCGCGGCACGGCCCACGTGTGCGGGTCGGCCTCCTTCAGGTGGTAGATCGAGCGGTGCACCAGGAACTCGCGCACCTGCTCCAGGGTGGCGTGCCGCTGCAGGAACGCGCTCACGCTCGGGCCGTCGTCGGCGGCGGCCATCGCGAACAGCGTCTCGGCGACGTCCTCCACCGCGACGTCCGGCACCTCGACGAGTGCGCGCACCGCCGCCTCGAACGGGCCCTCCAGCTCCTCGCGCACCCCGAGCAGGCCCAGGTCCCACTCCAGGGCGTCGTCGACGCCCTCCAGGCCGCGGTAGTGCAGCTCGTACATCAGGAACAGCGCCAGCTGCACGTCCTCGTCGCGCAGGACGTCGCCGCCGCACGCGCGGGCGGCCACCTCGCGCAGCTCCGCCGCGGTGGGTGCCCCGGGCTCGTCGCGCAGGCGGCGCAGCAGCGCCGCGCTGAGCTCCCCGCGCGCGGGCGGCAGCGGCAGGCGGCCGGGGGCGCCGGCGAGGTCCACCGCGGGGGCGCCGCCGGTGGGGGTGCCGCCGGTGGGGGTGGTGGTCACGGTCAGGGCGTCGGCGGGAGTGGTCGCGGTCATCGGGGCGTCCTGTCCTCGTCTCGTGGAGTGCTGGTGCGGGTGCGGCGGGGGCCCTCCGCGCGGGCGGGGCCGGCGCGCACGTGCGCCGGGCCGCGCCGGTGGGTAGGAAGACCGGTGTGGAACACCAGAGCGCCCCCGACGCCGCACCCGCCGCCGGCCGGGCCGACGACGTCACGGTCACCGTCTGCCCCGGCGGGCCGCTGCTGCTGCGCGGGCCGGTGACGCTGCTGGACGGCGACGGCTCCCCGCTGGAGCCGGGCCGCAAGACGGTGGCGCTGTGCCGCTGCGGCCGCAGCGCCGAGCCGCCGTTCTGCGACGGCTCGCACAAGCGGCGCACCCGCCGACCGCCCGTGGACGGTGCCGCCGGCCGCGGCTGAGGCGACCCGCGCCCGGCCGGCCGCCGGTGCCGCGGGGAAGGTCTCCGGTCCCGTCATCCGTCCCTCCGGTCGGCGGCGTGGACCGCGCGGGCGGGCCCGATCTCGACCCCTGGCGCACGCTAGGTGGGGCCCCCACCCCCCGCAACCGGGCGTCCCGGGGCGGGACCGGTACCCGCCGCTAGGCTGCCCGGCAACCGTTTCCCCGTCGAGGAGGTCGTCGATGCCCACCCCGTCGCCGCAGGACCCCGCGTGAGCGCGGCCCCGCAGCACGTCCTGGTCACCGGTGCCGCCGGCACCATGGGCGGTCTCGTCGGCCACCGCCTCGCCGCGCCGGGGCGCGTGGTGACCCTCACCGACCTGCGCGTGCCCGACGCACCGCCCGCCGCCGACGGCGGCGAGGTGCGGTGGGCGACGCTGTCGGTCACCGACCCCGACGCCCTCGAGGCCGCCCTGGAGGGCGTGGACGCCGTCGTCCACCTCGGCGGCATCAGCCGGGAGGCGCCGTGGGAGGAGGTGCTGTCGGTCAACGTCGACGGCACCCGCAACCTCCTGGAGGCCGCCGTGCGCCGCGGTGTGCGCCGCGTCGTGCTCGCCTCCAGCAACCACGCCGTCGGGTACCGCACCCGGGACGAGGCGGTCGACGGGTACCTGCCCGCCGACGTGCCGGTGCGCCCGGACAGCTACTACGGCTGGAGCAAGGCCGCCATCGAGGCGCTGGGGCAGCTGTACGCCGACCGCCACGGCCTGCAGGTGTGCGCGCTGCGCATCGGCAGCTGCTTCCCCGACCCCGCCCGCCTCGGCGTGCGGGGGCTGTCGACGTGGATGTCGCCCGACGACGCGGTCCGCCTGCTGGAGGCCGCCGTCACCGACACCACCGCCGGGTACACCGTCGTGTGGGGCGTCTCCCGCAACACCCGCGGCTGGTTCAGCCTCACCGAGGGCGAGGCGATCGGCTACCACCCGCTCGACGACGCCGAGCAGCACGCCGGGCTCGTGCTGGAGCCGGGGCAGGAGCCCGACGTGCGCTCGACGGACCTGTTCCACGTGGGGGGCGCCTCGTTCCTGGAGAACGCCCTGGGGCGGCGCAACTGACACCCCGCCCGTGACACCCCGCCCGTGACACCCCGCCCGCCGGGGCCCGTCCCGACGCGGCGGGTCCCGGCGTGCGGCGCGCTCAGCCCGCCGCGCGCTCAGCCCGCCGCGCGCCAGGTGCGCACGGCCGCAGCCATCCGCTCGTGCCCGCGCCGGCCCGCCAGGCCCAGGTGGTACAGGTGCAGCTCGGAGGCGCCCGCCGCGCGCAGCGCCGCCGCGTGCGCGAGCAGGTCCTCGTCGCGCTCGGAGCCCAGCACGGTCACGTAGGCGCCGACCGCCGCGCCCGGCCGCGCCGCGGCGCGCACCGCCGCGACCGCCTCCGTCGTGGCGGGCCCCGGCACCCACGAGTGCAGCAGCTGGGCGTCGACCGCCGGGTCCGCCAGGGCCCGCTCGCCCAGCCCCGTGTTCGGTCCGGTGGCCCACGGGTCGGCCGCCGCGTGCACCGTCACCCGCAGCGGGCCCGGCGCGGCGGCCGCCACGGCCGCCAGCACCTGCGCGCGCAGCTCGTCGGCGAGGGCGTGCCGCACCCCCAGCACGGTGCGGGCGTCGTCGTCGCCGAGGAGCTCCGCGACCTCGCGGGCGTCGCCGGGGTCGCCGTCCTGCAGCTCGCGCACCCCGCGCCGCAGCGCGGCGACCACCTGCGCGGGGTCGGCGCCCTCCTCCGCCCAGGCCGCGCGGCAGCCGGCGCAGCAGCACACCGACAGCAGCCGCTCCAGGGCGGGGCCGAACGCCCCGGCCGTCTTCTCGTGCGCCGCGTTGTGCGTCACGCCGAGGGTGCCCATCGCCTCCAGCGACACGCCCGTGACGTCGGTGCCGCGCACGGCCTCGGCCGCCAGCGTCGCGCAGTACGCGCGCACCTCGGGGGCGCTGGGGCACAGCGCGTACGAGTAGCGGTCGCCGAAGCAGTTGACGACGGCCACCTCCGGGTGGGCGGTGCCCAGCCGGGTCGAGTGCGCCAGGATCGTCCAGGCGTCCACCTCCAGGCCGGCCGCGCGCAGCCGCGCCGCCGCCTCGGCGAACGCGTCGGCGGTGCCGTCGGGCACCCGCCCGGCCGCCGGCCGCAGCAGCGCGCCGGCCCACGCCTCCTCGCGCACCGGCCGGTACAGCGCGGCGTGCGGGGCCTCCACGAGCTGGTGCTGCGGGTGCCACGGCGTGGCCGCGCGGGTGGAGTGGTAGCTGGCGGCCAGCGCGACCGCGTCCAGGCCCATCGCCAGGGCGCGGTCGCAGAACGCCTCGTCGCCCAGGACGTCCCACGGGTAGGCGTGCGCGAGCACCCGGCCGGCGCCGTCGGGCGCAGCGGCGGCGGCTGCGGTGGTGCTGGTCGTGCTCGTGGTCGGCGGCATCGTCGGCCCTCCCGGTGTCCTGCCCGCGGCGGCCGTCGCGCGCCGTCGGTGGCGGTCGTCGAACCCGGCGGACTGTACACACGCGCGGGGTTCAGCCCGGCGCCGCCCGTGCCGAGAGCAGGGACGTGGACACCACGCGCGAGACGCAGACCCCCGATCCCCGCACGCCCGGTCCCGACGGCGAGGTGTTCGCGGGGTGGACCCTGCCCGACGGCACCTTCGAGGCCTTCGAGTCGCCGCTGACCCGCGAGGAACTCGTCGCTCGTTTCGCAGAGCGTTGCGGCGCAACGGTCTCCTGAGGAGAAACGCCCCCGGGACGACGAAGGGCGTCCACCCGTGACCGGGTGGACGCCCTTCGTTCGTGGAGTGCGCCGTCAGGGACTCGAACCCCGAACCCGCTGATTAAGAGTCAGCTGCTCTGCCAATTGAGCTAACGGCGCAACGAGAGAGGACTCTAGCAGCCCAAGGGGGGTGCTGCGAAATCCGCCGGCCGGGGGAGCGGGGGACGCGCCCCCGGCCGGCGGGAGGGGTTTCCCCCGCCCGTCAGGACCGCGTCAGCCGCGCGGGGACGGTTCCCACCACTCCCCGTCGGGCAGGCCCTCGCTGGCGAGCAGTTCCGCCGAGCGCGGCCCGTCGGGCGCGGCCATGTCCATGATGAGCGACAGGGGGATGTGCTCGGAGAGCATCTCCATGACGGGTTCGGCGCCGGGCGAGCGGGAGCCCTCGTGCGGCATGGGTCCTCCAGGGGGTGACGTGCCCGGGGGCCCGGGCGGTGACCCCCACGTCGTCGTCGCCGCGGCACCGGCCCTTGAGCCGGGCGGGCGCGGAGGACACGTCCGGAGCAGCGGCGGGGCCGCGCCGGTCGCGCAGCGTCAGCGCCGCCCGTCCCCGCCGCGGGGGCCGGCGTCCGGGACGGGCGCCGCACCCGCCGGCCACGAGGGGCGCTGCGGCGGCGTGAGCAGCCCCCGCCGCAGCGCCACGGCCGCCGCCAGCCGCCGTCGCCGCCGCCGGGCGGCGGGCGTGGTGGGCGGCGGGCCGCAGCGCAGGTGCGCGGCCCGCGCGGTGGCGGCGGTCGCGGGGGCGGTGGTCACGCCGCGAACGCTAGGCGCGGGTGATCACGGTGCGCATCGGCCCGCGGCAGCACCCGTGCGTCCGCCCCCGGGTGGACGCGCGGGTGCCGTCCGGACGACCCCCGCCGAGGGGCACCGGGCCCACCGGCCCACCTGGACGTGCGCCGGGAGCGCGCGCACAGTGGTGCGGTGCGCAGCGTCGGGCGGTGGGGGGTGCGTCCCGTCATGCCGCAGGCGCTGCTGCTGGCCCTGCACCTGCGCGACGCGGCGGGCCTGCGCCCGCCCGTCTCACCCGCCGTGCCCGACCTGCCGCCCCTCGACCCGCCGGTGCGCCGCGCGCCGGGGCTGCCGGGGTCCGAGGAGGCCGGGCGGCAGTGGGCGCGCTGGTGGGCCGGCGCGTTCCCCGGCGGCCCCGAGGCGCTGACCTCCCTGCTGCCGCCGACCTTCCCCGGCCTGCGGGGCACGCCCGAGCTGCGCGGCGTCGCCGAGCTCGGCATCGACGAGGCCGTCGCCTGGGCCGAGCGGGCTCGCCGCCTGGAGCGGCGGGTGCACGCGGACGTGCCGGTCGCCCTGTTCGAGACCACCCTGCTGGCGCGGGTGGAGCGCGAGCTGGGGCGGCGACTGCGTCCGTTCGCCCTCGACGTCGTGGTCCTGCCGGTGCGGGGCGCCGCCGCCTGGGAGACCCCCGCCGGCCCGGTGATCTCCCTGGCGCTGCGCGCCGACCGGGACGCGTACCTGGCGTGGCTGCGCGAGCAGCTGCTGCGCACCGCCCGCGCCGGCGGGACCGCGGGGCGGACCCCGCCGCCGGAGGGGGCCGGCCCCGCCACCGCCGGGTGAGCGCCGCCGGGTGAGCGTGCCCGGCGCCGCCCGGCGGGTCACGCCTGGCGGCGCGGGGGGCGGGCGGGCATGGTGGGGGGACGCCGAGAACGAGGAGTGCGACGTGCGCGAGGTAGTGCTGGTCCTGTCCACCGCCGGCCTGCTGGCCCTGACGGCCTGCAGCGGTACGTCCGCCTTCGACTCACCCGCGCAACCCGGTGCCCTCGTCCAGGCCCGCTCGACCCCCACCCCGTCGGTGACCCCGGAGCCCGAGGACGTCGTCGTGGACTCCTGCGCGGCCGACGGCTCCGGGCAGGTCGCCGCGGACCTGACGGTCACCAACACCGCCGACGCGCCCCGCAGCTTCCTCGTGACGGTCTCGGTCGCCGGCCCCGACGGCGAGCGCCTGACGCAGGCGCACGTCACGGCGGCCACGGTCGCCGCGGGGGCGTCGACGCAGGTGCGGGCCACCGCCCCCGTCGCCCAGGCACCGGCCCAGCTCACCTGCGAGGTCGCGGAGATCCACAGCTTCTGACCCCGCTGGCCCGGGACGCGAAGGGCCCCGGTTCGCGCTCGTGCGAACCGGGGCCCTTCGACGTGGGGTGAGTGACGGGACTTGAACCCGCGACTTCCTGGACCACAACCAGGTGCTCTACCAGCTGAGCTACACCCACCACGTGACGACGTGCGGGGCACGACGTGACGCGGCGAGCATACACGCCGCGCGGCCCCGCTCCCGAACGCGCGGGGGCCGCCCGCGGCGGGCGGGTGCCGGCGTCAGCTCCCCGGCAGCGCCTCCCCGGCCGTCTCCGGCTCCGGCTTCAGCTCCAGCCGCTGCCCGGCGGCCTTCGCCGTCTCCGAGTCGGGGCCGGGCTGCGGCACGAACAGCACCTCCCGGTAGTACTTCAGCTCCTGGATGCTCTCGCGGATGTCCGCCAGCGCCCGGTGCCCGCCGTGCTTGCGGGGGGTGTGGAAGTACACGCGCGGGAACCAGCGGCGCGCCAGCTCCTTCACGGAGGAGACGTCGATGAGCCGGTAGTGCAGGTGCTCGGTCAGCTGCGGCATGTCGCGCGCCAGGAACGCCCGGTCGGTGTGCACGGAGCTGCCCGCCAGGGGTGCCTTGCGCGGTTCGGGCACCCACCGCCGCACGTACTCCAGGACGATCTCCTCCGCCTCGGCCAGGGTGCGCCCGGCCGGCAGCTCGGCCAGCAGCCCGGAGGAGGTGTGCATGTCGACCACCACGGGGTCCATGTCCTGAAGCGCCTCCGACGGCGGCTTGACGACCACGTCCACGCCGTCGCCGAGCACGTTGAGGTCGGCGTCGGTGACGAGGACGGCCACCTCGACCAGCGCGTCGCGGGTCAGGTCCAGCCCCGTCATCTCGCAGTCGATCCACACGATGCGGTCCTGGACGCGGTCGCCGGGCCCGGCCGGAGTTGAGGTGCTCACCCGTCCAGCGTAGTCAGCGCCGCCCCCGCGGCCGCGCCCCGGCGCTCGCTGCTGGTGCTCACCGTGGCGGTCCTGGTGGTCTGCGGGACGCTGAGCCTGGGTGCCGTGGCGATGGAGGTGGGCCTGTCGGGCGCGCTGCCCGCGCTGGCCCTGGCGGCGGTGCCGGTGGGGCCCGTCCTGGCGGCCGTGCTGTGGCTGGACCGCCACGAGGCCGAGCCGCCGCACCTGCTGGCCTTCGCCTTCGGCTGGGGCGCGTGCGTGGCCAGCCTGGGCGCCCTGGTGCTGAACTCCCTGTCCTCGCGCCTGCTGGAGCGCGCCGTCGGGGACGTGACCAGCTCCTCCGTGCTCGTCGCGCCCGTGGTGGAGGAGGTCCTCAAGGGGCTGGGTGTCCTGCTGCTGCTGCTCAAGCAGCGCCGCCAGTTCGACGGGGTCGTCGACGGCATCGTGTACGCGGCGTTCGTCGGCGTGGGCTTCGCCTACCTGGAGAACGTCCTGTACCTGGGGCGGGCCCTGGGCGACGAGGAACCGGCCTCGCTCGTGACGGTGTTCGTGCTGCGCTGCGTGGTCTCCCCGTTCGCGCACCCGCTGTTCACCATGGCCGTCGGTGTCGGGCTCGGGCTGGCCGCCGAGCGCCGGCCGGTGCCCGTGCGGGTCGCCGCGCCGCTGGCCGGCCTCGTGCTCGGCGTGGGGCTGCACTCGCTGTGGAACGCCAGCGCGAGTGCGGGCACCGCGGCGTTCGTGGAGGTCTACCTGCTGCTGCAGGTGCCGGTGTTCGTCGCGGCGCTGGGCGTGGCGCTGGCCGCGCGGGCGCGCGAGGCGCGGCTGGTGGGCCGCTACCTGGAGGTGTACGTGCGCACCGGCTGGCTGCGCGAGGAGGAGCTGCGGGTCCTGGCGTCGCCGTCGGCGCGGCGCTGGGCCCGCTCCGGGGCGCGGGACGCCGGTGGGCGCGAGGCCGCCCGCGCGGTGCGCGACTTCCAGGAGGCGGCCACCGCGCTGGCGTTCCGGCGCGAGCGCGTGCGCCGCGGCACCGACCCCGGTTCGCCCGAGGAGGAGCTCGCGATGCTGCGGCGGCTGTCCGCCGAGCGCTCCCGGGTGGCGGCGCTCGTGCCGCAGCGGTGACCGGGGCGGTGAGAGGCGTCTCACGTGTGACGCGGGACACCGTGGCGCCTCCCCGGCGGCGGTGCCGGCTCGCGAGGCCGTAGCCTTCCCTGGTCGATGTCCACGGTCGACGCCGTGGTCGATGGAGCCGCACGAGAGACGAGGGTGAGTCCGTTGCCCGCTGCTGACCGGTACGACGCCGTCCTCGTCGGGGGTGGGGTGATGAGCGCCACCCTGGCGACCGCGCTCACCGAGCTGGAGCCCGACTGGTCGGTGCTCGTGCTCGAGAAGCTCGACACCCTCGGCGCCGAGAGCTCCGACGCCTGGAACAACGCCGGCACCGGCCACTCCGCGCTGTGCGAGCTGAACTACACGCCCGCCAAGCCCGACGGCACCGTCGACATCGCCAAGGCCGTCGCCATCAACGAGCAGTTCCAGGTCAGCCGGCAGTTCTGGGCGCACCTGGTCGAGCAGGGCGTCCTCGGCGACCCGGGCGGCTTCATCAACCCCGTCGCCCACATGAGCTTCGTGCGCTCGCGGGACGTGGAGTACCTGCGCACCCGCTACGAGGCGCTCTCGCAGCACCCGCTGTTCGCGGGCATGCAGTGGTCCACCGACCACGCCGAGATCGGGGAGTGGGCGCCGCTGCTGGTCGCCGGCCGCGACCCGGCCGAGCGGATCGCCGCCACCCGCTCCACCGCCGGCACCGACGTCGACTTCGGCGCGCTGACCCGGGCGCTGCTGACCGGAGCCGCCGGCCGCGGCGTGGAGCTGCTCACCGGGCACGCCGTCACCGACCTCACCCGGCGCGGTTCCGGGTGGACGGTGAAGGGCACCGCCGCCGGCGGCGGCTCGTTCGAGGTGTCCACCCCGTTCGTGTTCGTCGGCGCCGGCGGCGGTGCGCTGCACCTGCTGCAGCGCAGCGGCGTCCCCGAGGGCAAGGGCTTCGGCGGCTTCCCCGTCAGCGGCCAGTGGCTGCGCTGCACCCGCCCGGAGATCGTCGAGCAGCACGCCGCGAAGGTGTACGGGCAGGCCGAGGTCGGCGCCCCGCCGATGTCCGTGCCGCACCTGGACACCCGCGTCATGGACGGCCGCCGCTCGCTGATGTTCGGCCCCTACGCCGGTTTCTCGCCGCGGTTCCTGAAGAAGGGCTCGCTGCTGGACCTGCCGCTGTCCGTGAAGGCGGACAACCTCCTGCCGATGCTCGCGGTGGCCCGCGACAACGTGCCGCTGATGACGTACCTGGCCAAGCAGCTGGCGCAGTCGACGGAGCAGCGGATCGAGGCGCTGCGGGTGTTCTACCCGCAGGCGCGCCGCGAGGACTGGGAGCTGCTGACCGCCGGTCAGCGCGTGCAGGTCATCAAGAAGGGCCCGCGCGGCGGGGTGCTGCAGTTCGGCACCGAGCTCGTGCGCGCCGCGGACGGCTCGGTGGCCGCGCTGCTGGGTGCCTCCCCGGGCGCCTCCACGGCCGTCGACGTCGTGCTGCGCCTGCTGGCGCAGTGCTTCCCCGCCCACCAGGAGGCCTGGCGCGAGCGCCTCGTCGAGATGGTCCCCTCGTACGGGCGCAAGCTCTCCGACGAGCCGGACCTGCTCGCGAAGACGCTGGCGCGCACCCGCGACGCCCTGCACCTGGCCGCCTGAGCGGCCCGCCGACGCCGCGGTGCGCCACGGGGTGCTGGCCTCCCCGCTGGGGGAGCTGACGCTCGCGCGCGACGAGCGCGGCCTGGTGGGCGTCTGGTACCCGGACCACCGCGGCGGTGCGCCCGCGGACCTCGGTGCGCGCGACGACGCCGCGTTCGGCGACGTCGCCGCCCAGCTGGCGGAGTACTTCGCCGGCGAGCGCACCGCGTTCGACCTGCCGCTGGCCCCGCGCGGGGACGCGTTCGAGACACGGGTGTGGGCGGCGCTGCGGGAGATCCCGTACGGGACGACCCGCAGCTACGGGGAACTGGCCCGCGACGTCGGCGGCCCCGGGTACGCGCAGGCGGTGGGCGCGGCCAACGGCCGCAACCCGCTGTCGGTCGTGGTGCCCTGCCACCGGGTCGTGGGCGCCGACGGCACCCTCACCGGGTACGCGGGCGGGTTGTGGCGCAAGCGGTTCCTGCTGTCGCTGGAGGAACCCGACGCCGACGCGGCCGGCCGCCTGTTCTGATCCCTCGTCCGGCACCGCACACCCAGCCGCGCCCCCACCCCCACCCTGCGGTGATCAAGGAAGTGGCAACTTCCTTGATCACCGCAGGGGGTGGGGTGGGGTGGGGGTGAGCAGGTGTCAGGGGGTGGGGCCGGTGGCGACGGGACGCGCAGGGTCCGCCGACCACTGCGACCACGACCCCGGCCACAGCGCCGCGTCCACCCCCGCCGCCGCGAGCTGCGCCACGGTCAGGCTCGCGAACACCCCGGACCCGCACG
>NZ_JBBBEM010000097.1:0-7531 GCF_037154035.1 Kineococcus sp. G2
GAGGGGGTCAGGGGTGGGGAGGGGGTCAGGGGCGGGAGGCGAGGTCGCGGCGCACGTGCTCGACGATCCCGTCGGCGGCGGCCTCGATCTGCGCCAGGGCCTCGACGAAGTCGCCGCGGTCGCCGTACCAGGGGTCGGCGATGTCCAGGGCCGACTCGTCGGCCGTCGCGCCCGCTGCGCCCACGTCCGGCGCCGCCGGGTCGAAGGAGCGGTACATCACCACCCTCGCCGCCGAGGACTCGTCGGGCGCGTGCGTGCGCAGCCAGCGCGCGTGCCGCGCCGTCATGGCCAGCAGCAGGTCGCGCGAGGCGATCTCCCCAGCCGTGACCTGGTGGGCGCGGTGGTCGGGGACGTCGTAGCCGGCGTCCGCCAGGACCGCGCGGGCGCGGCGGTCCACGGGGTTGCCGTCCTCCTCGTCGCTGATCCCGGAGGAGTCCACGACCACCTCCCCGCCCAGACCCGCCTCGGCGAACCGGCGGCGCAGCACGGACTCGGCCATGGGGGAGCGGCAGATGTTCCCGGTGCACACGGTCATCACGCGGTACGGCACCGGGCCATCCTGCCGTCCGTGCCACCGCGCCGCGCCCCCGGCACCCCCGGTGCGGCGCGGGCGCCTCGGGGGGACTCGCTGTGGCGTCAACCCTTGTGCACTCAGGGTGACACAGTGGATGCTTCGGCGCACCGGTCCCGGGCACACCGGCACCGAGGCACTCAGGAGGACACGCATGGGTCTGGACCCCACGCGCGGCGGTCGCATCGCGATCGCCGCGATCTCCGCGACGGCCCTCGCCGTCCCGGCCGCGGCGGCCGCCTCGCCCGTCGCCGCGCAGCAGCAGGCCCCCGCCTCCGACGTCCGGCTGCTCGACGGCGAGTACCGCGACGGCGCACCGCTGCCCGTCGTGGCGCCCGACGCGGCCGGTGCGGCCGGCGCGTCCGGTGCCCGCACGACGCTGGCCGCCCCCGCCGGCGGTGACGCCGGCGACGAGGTGCAGGTCGGCGACCAGCGGGACTGGCCGTCCCTGGTCGACGGCGGCGTCACGCCCGACGGCGAGGCCGTCGAGAGCGCGGTCACCGTGCAGGGCTACACGCTGCGCGGGCTGGGCGACAACATCGAGGTGTGGGTCGCCGACGACCTCTCCTTCCCCGAGGGCGACTGCCGCAACACCACCGGCGGCGGCGAGCTGGTCACCGTCACCGACGAGCAGGTCGCGAACTTCGTGGAGGAGTTCGACGAGACGATCTACCCGGTGGAGTCCGAGGTGTTCTCCGTCGCCCCGCTGCGCGACGGCTCCGCCGCGGTGCTCGGCGAACTGGTCGAGCAGCCCGACGGCGGCACCTACCCCGAGGGGTACTGGACCGGCCAGGGCGACCGCACCGTCGTGCTCGTCGACAACGTCCGCGACCAGAACTACTTCGACCCGACGAACGAGAACGGCCGCACCTACATCGCCGGGTTCTTCTACTCGCTGTTCAACGACCTCGTCGACCGCAACGTCATGACGATCGACGGGTTCGACTGGCTGCACCGCACCGGCGACAACCCGCCGGACGACTCGCGGGAACCCGACTACCTCGAGTGCGCGGACTACCTGCAGCGCTCCGGGCTCGGCGAGCCGGCGGCGCGCACCTACGAGGGGACGTTCGCCCACGAGTACCAGCACCTGCTGGAGCACTACGCCGACCCCGACGAGGTGTCGTGGGTGAACGAGGGGCTGTCGATGTGGTCCGAGGCCCTGCTCGGGTTCTCGAACCCCGCGCCGGCGCCGAACACCGACGAGGCGGACAGCTACCTCGCCACGTTCCTGGGGTTCAACGACCAGCCGGCGTACGGCGGCCCCGAGCAGTCGCTCACCCTGTGGGGCGACCAGGGGGCCCCGGAGATCCTCGCCGACTACGGCAGCGCCTACGCGTTCATGCTCTACCTGCACGGGCGGTTCGGCGGCGACGAGTTCATGACCGCCCTGCACAACCAGCCCGAGGGGGGCCTGGCCGGCCTGGACGCGGTGCTGCGCGAGCGCGGGTACGACGTGCGCTCGCAGGACGTGCTGCACGACTTCCTCGCCGCGATGGCCGTGGACGCGGCCCTCGACGCCGGCGCGAAGGTCAAGCGCGGCGACGCCGCGGCGCTGCAGGTGCCGGCGATGAGCGCGCGCGTGAACTGGGACTCGCCGCAGGCGTACGACTCCCCGGGCGCGCCGGTCAACGGCGCCGACTTCGTGCGGCTGCGCGACCCCGCCGGCTACGTCGACCGCGGGCTGGTCACCTTCAAGGGCTCGAACACCTACCCGACCACCCCGGTGGAGTGGGTGCAGGACGGCGACGAGCTGTACTCCGGCAGCGGCGACGGCTTCGACCGCGGCATCGTGCGCGAGTTCACGATCCCGGTCGAGGACCCCACGATCGGCGTGGACCTGCAGGTGGACACCGAGGAGGGCTGGGACTTCGCGGTCGTGCAGGTGTGGGACGAGGCCGCCGGCGACTGGGTGTCGCTGGCGAGCGAGGCCACGACCACCGAGGCCGACCCCGGTGCTGACCCGCGCATCACCGCGGAACTGCCCGGCCTGACCGGTGAGGTCTCCGGCACGCAGACGTTCGACGCGTCCGCCTACGCCGGGCAGACGGTCGACGTGGCGATCCGCTACCTCACCGACGGCGGCGTGGCCGAGCCGGGCGTGCGGGTCCAGGGCGTCTCGGTGGGCGGGCAGCCGGTGGCCGACGCCACCGACCTGTCCACCTGGAGCTCCCTGAGCGAGGCGCACCCGACCGAGGTGGCCGGCTGGACGGTGCAGCTGGTGGGCACCTCCGGCAAGCGGGTCTCCGTCGTGGAGCTGCCCGTGGTGCGCACCCCGTGGGGCTTCACCACGGTGACCAGCGTCAAGCACGCGCTCGGGTTCACCCCCGAGGTGGCCGCCGTCCTGGTCACCGCGGACGATCCGAGCGAGAGCATCACCTCGTACGCCACGTACGAGCTGTGCGTGAACGGCGTGCTGCAGCCGGGCGGCGGCACCGACTGACGCGAGGCCGCACCCCGCGACGCCGCCGCGACCACCCGGTCGCGGCGGCGTCGTCGCGTCCGGGCGCGGTCAGGACGTCACCGGCCCGGGCGCCCACCGCGCGCGCACGGCCCCCAGCGCCGCCACCACCGCGAACACCGCCAGCGCCAGCAGCACGATCGTGCCGCCGGAGGGGGTGCCCACCGCGGCCGAGACCGCCACCCCGCCCACGCCGACGGCGGCGCCCAGCGCGCTCGCGAGGAGCAGCAGGGCGCCGAAGCCCCGGCACAGCCGCTGGGCGGTGGCGACGGGCACGACGAGCAGGGCGCTGACCAGCAGCAGCCCCACCGTGCGCATGGACAGCACGACCGTCACGGCCGTCAGCACGGCCAGCGCGCAGTTCAGCCGGAACACGGGCAGGCGCACCGCCCGGGCGTGCTCCTCGTCGCTGCCGGCGGCGAAGAACCACGGCCGCAGCACGAGCACCGCGGCGACGACGACGGCGGTGAGGGCGGCGAAGGCGCGCACGTCCGCGGCGCTGGTGGTGGTGATCGCCCCGAACAGGTAGCTCTCGAGGTCCGCCCCGCCGGCCGGCGCCAGGCTCAGCAGCACCGCGCCGCCCGCGATGCCGCCGTAGAACAGCAGCGCGAGCGCGACGTCGCCGCCGGTGCGGCCGCGGTGGCGGACGACCTCGATGAGCACGGCGGCGCCCACGGCGGCGACCAGCGCCGTCCACACCGGCTCCCGGCCGGTCAGCACGCCCACCCCGACGCCGGCGAGCGCGACGTGGCCCAGGCCGTCGCCGACGAGGGAGAGCCCGCGCTGGACGAGGAACGCGCCGACGAGGGGTGCGGCCAGGCCCACCATCGCCGCGGCCAGCAGCGCGCGGCGCAGGAAGGCGTAGTCCAGCAGCTGCAGCAGCTCAGGCACCGGCACCCACCTCCCGGCGCTGCTCCTCGCACGCGCAGCCGCCCTCGACCCGCACGACGCGGTGCAGGACGCCGTCGAGAGCGGTGGTCTCGTGGGTGACGAGGACCACGGCGGTGCCGGCGTCGAGCGACTCGCGCAACACGGCGGCGACGTCGCGGGCCGCGGCGACGTCGACGCCGGCGGTGGGTTCGTCCAGCAGCAGCAGGCGCGGGGCGCCGGCGAGGGCGCGGGCCAGCAGCACCCGGCGCTGCTGGCCGCCGGACAGCTGCGCCAGCGGCGTGCGCGCGCACCGGCCCAGGCCGACCCGGTCCAGGGCGTCGCGCACGGCGGCGCGGTCGCGGCGGCGCTGCGCCGGCAGCAGGCGCCGCAGCGGGCCGGTGCCCCCCAGGCGCCCGCCGGCGACGACCTCGGCGGCGGTGGCGGGCACGGCGGTGGCCACGGTGTGCCGCTGCGGGACGTAGCCGAGCCCGGCGCCGGGGGGCAGGCGGTCGTGGGGGTGGCCGAGCACGTCGAGGCGGCCGGCGTGCACGCGCGCCAGGCCGAGGGCGGCGCGGACCAGGGTGGTCTTGCCCGCTCCGTTGGGGCCGAGGAGGGCGACGCACTCGCCGGGGGCGACCTCCAGGTCGACGTCGCGCACGACGGGGCCGTCGGCGTAGCCGGCGCAGCAGCCGCGGTAGGCGAGGGCGGGGGAGGGGTGATCGGGGAGGACCGGCACGGTGTTGATGATAATCACAATCGTTTGCTAGCTTCCGGACCGCCCCGCTCGGGGCGCGCCCCCCCCCACGGAACCGAGGACCGCCGTGCACCACCCGCTCGTCCACATGCCCACCCGCCCGCTCGCCGCCGGCTCGCTGCTCTCGCTCCTGCTGCTCACCGGCTGCGGTTCGGGGACCTCCGAGCCCGCCGCCAGCGCCGAGGACACCCCCGAACCCGCCGCCGCGGCCACCGAGGTCGCCGCCAGCACCCCGCGCCTGGCCCTGACCCACGACGGCGGCGTGCAGGTCCTCGACGCCGCGACCTTCGAGGTCCTGGCCGACCTGCCCGTCGAGGGCTTCACCCGCCTCAACGCCGCCGGCGACGGCCGCCACCTGCTGCTGTCCACCACCGGCGCCTTCCAGGTGCTCGACGCCGGCACCTGGGCCGAGCCGCACGGCGACCACGCGCACCACTACACCGCCGAGCCGGAGCTGACCGACGTGGCGATCGAGGCGGTCAAGCCCGGCCACGTCGTCGCGCACGAGGGGCGCACCGCCCTGTTCGACGACGGCACCGGGAAGGTCACCGTCTTCGACTCCGCCGACGTCGCCGACCCCGACCGCGAACAGCGCGAGCTCACCACGCCCGCCGCCCACCACGGCGTCGCCGTCGAGCTCTCCGACGGCAGCCTGGTCGTCTCCGAGGGCACCGAGGACGAGCGCACCGGCACCCGCTGGCTCTCCGCCGACGGCACCGGGATCGCCGCGAGCTCCGGCTGCCCCGGCGTGCACGGCGAGGCCGTCGCCGCCGGCGAGGCCGTCGTCATCGGCTGCGAGGACGGCGCCCTCGTCCACGACGACGGCACCATCACCGAGATCACCGCTCCCGACCCCTACGGCCGCATCGGCAACCAGGCCGGCTCCGAGGCATCCCCGATCGTCCTGGGCGACTACAAGACCGACCCCGACGCCGAGCTGGAGCGCCCCACCCGCGTCTCCCTCATCGACACCCGCGACGCCTCCCTGCGCCTGGTGGACCTGCCCTCCTCCTACTCCTTCCGCTCCCTCGGGCGCGGCGAGGGCGGCGAGGCCCTCGTCCTGGGCACCGACGGCGCCCTGCACGTGATCGACCCGGAGACGGGCACCCTCGTGCGCTCGATCCCCGTCGTCGCACCGTGGGAGGAGCCCCTGGAGTGGCAGCAGCCGCGCCCGACCCTGCACGTCCTGGACGGCACCGCGTACGTCACCGAGCCGGCCACGAAGGAGCTGCACGCCGTCGACGTCGCCACCGGCGAGGTCTTCCGGACCGCGCAGCTGGACGTCGTGCCCAACGAGCTGAACGGAGTCACCGGCGCCGCCGAGCACTCCCACGAGGACGAGCACGCGCACGAGGGCGAGCACGAGGAGGCCGGGACCGCGTGAGCCCCGCACGCCGCTGGGCCGCCGCGGCCCTCGCCCTCGCCGCCCTGGCCCCCGCCGCCTGCTCCACCGGGGCCGCGGGGGCCGGCGGCGGCGAGGACGGCCGGCTCGACGTCCTGGCCTCCTCGCCCCCGCTGCAGCACGTCGCCGAGACCGTGGGCGGTGAGCACGTCGACGTGGCGGGCCTCGTGCCCGCCGGCGGCGACAGCCACGACGTGGAGCTCACCGCCGCCCAGGTCGGCGCCCTCGGCGAGGCCGACCTGCTGGTGCACCTGTCCGGCGTGCAGCCGTCCACCGACACCGCCCTGGAGGTCTCACCCCCCGAGCGCGTGGTGGACACCGCCGTCCTGGCCGACCTGGGCGGCGACCCGCACTTCTGGCTGGACCCGGTGCGCCTGGGCGAGGCCGGCCGCCTCGTCGCCGACGCCCTGACCGAGCTGGACCCCGAGCACGCCGCCGCCTACGCCTCCGGCGCCGACGCGCTCGCGGCGGAGGCCGCCGCCCTGGACGCCGAGTTCAGCGCCGCGCTCGCCCCCTGCCGCGGTGCGACCGTCGTCACCTCCCACGAGGCGTTCGGCTACCTCGCCGAGCGCTACGGGCTGCGGCAGGTCGGCGTCGCCGGCATCGACCCGCACGTGGAGCCCTCCCCGGCCCGGGTCCGCCGCGTCGTCGACACCGTCCGCGAGGCGGGGGTGCGCACGATCTTCTTCGAGTCCTCCACCAGCCCGGAGGTCACCGAGGCGCTGGCGCGCGAGCTCGGGGTGGGCACCGGGGTGCTGCACCCGGTCGAGCGCGCCGAGGAGGGCGAGGACTACGCCTCGCTGATGCGGCAGAACCTCGAGGCGCTCACGTCCGGGCTCGTCTGCGACGGCACCGCCCAGGACGGTGCTGCTCAGGACGGCACCGCTCAGGACGGGGGGAACCCCTCGAACTCGTAGAAGACGCTGCGCGAGGCGCCCGCGGTGTCGTCCGCGACGACCCGCGCACCCAGCGCCTCCCAGAACGCGACGCTGCCGGGGGAGTGGCGGTAGGTGTGCAGCGCCAGGCGCTCGCAGCGGTCGTCCGCGGCCGCGCGCGCCAGCACCGCCGCCACCAGGCCGCGCGCGATCCCGCGCCGGCGCTCGCCGCGGCGCACGCACACCCGCACCAGCTGCCCGGTGCGGCCGTCGGCGTAGCGGTCCACCAGGTGCTGCGGGCCGGCCCCCGGGCGCAACCGCCCGTCGCGCAGGCCCGCGGTGCCGAGCACCCCACCGGTGGCGTCGTCCACGGCCACCAGCAGGAACGCCTCCGCGGTGCCCGGGTAGCGGCCCAGCGGGTCGTCCACGTCGGCGTGCACGACCGGGTCGTGCACGTCGCCGAAGTCCTGCGCCACGCAGGCGCGCACCACCTCCTGCGCGCCGGCGACCGCGGCGGGCGTCAGGAGCTGGACGGACCAGGGGCGGGGCGGCGGGTGGTGCGGGGAGCGGGGCGGGGGGGGGGGGGGGGGGGGGGGGG
>NZ_JBBBEM010000098.1:0-9184 GCF_037154035.1 Kineococcus sp. G2
CCTCAGCCGGCTCGCTCAGCCGGCTCGCTCAGCCGGCTCGCTCAGCCGGCTCGCTCAGCCGGCGTGGCCCTCCCCGTCGCGCTCGGCCAGGAAGCGGTCGCGCGCCACGACACCCAGGTCGGGGGAGTCGGTGAAGATGCCGTCGATGCCGGCCTCGAAGTACACCTGGGCCAGGTCCAGGACGCGGCCGAACTCCGCCGGGTCCTCGCTGCTGCGGTAGTCCACGGGCAGGAACTCGTTCTCCGGGCGCAGCGTGTAGGGCACGACCTCCAGGCCGGCGGCGTGCGCGTCGTCGACCAGGCGGGTCTCCTCGCCCAGCGTGCCGTCCTCCTCCAGCGCCACCACCTGGGTCAGCGACGGGCCGATGGCGTCCACGTACCGGGCGATGTCGCGCAGCGTGGACGGCAGCAGCAGGTCCGCGTACTGGCGCGGGTCACCGGCCGCCACCAGGTCCGCCGGGGCGCCGGAGGCCGAGGTGAGGAACACCGAGTCGGCGCGCAGGCCCAGCTCCGTGCGCAGCTCGATGAGGTTCGTCAGCTCGAACGACTGCACGGTCGCCCCCGAGCCGGGGCGGTTCAGGCCGTGCTCGGCCAGCGCCTCGACGACCTTCGCCTCCATCGGCAGCCCGATGGACTCGAAGTACGTGGAGTGCTTGATCTCCGGGATGACCCCGATCTCGCGGCCCAGCTCCTCCGAGAGGCGCTCGCGCTCGTCGAGGACCTCCTCGAACGTGGGCACCTCGTAGGCGCCGTCGAAGATCGTGCTCTCCTGGCGCAGCTCCGGCAGGCGCTCCTCGGCGCGCAGCGTCTTCAGCTCCGCCAGGGTGAAGTCCTCGGTGAACCAGCCGGTCAGCTCCACGCCGTCGATCGTCTTCGTCGCCTTCCGGTCGGCGAACTCGGGACGCTCCTCGACGTCGGTGGTGCCGGAGATCTCGTTCTCGTGGCGCACCACGAGGACGCCGTCCTTCGTGGAGACCAGGTCCGGCTCGATGACGTCGGCGCCCAGCTCGGCGGCCAGCTCGTAGGCGGCCAGGGTGTGCTCGGGGCGGTACGCCGAGGCGCCGCGGTGACCCACGATCAGCGGGGCGGCCTGCTCGTGGCCGTGCCCGGGGTGGGGGTGGCTCTCCGTCGCGGCGGAGGCGGCGGTCAGGGGGGTCAGGACGGTGGCGGCGGCCAGGGTGGCGGCGGCGACGGTGCGCGATCTCACCCGGCGGAGTCTGTCGATCGCCCTGTGCGCTCTCAACGAACCCGCGGCGAACAGCCGGTGACCAGAGGTCGACCGGACGGCGGTGCGGTGCGAGCGGGCGCTCAAGCCCGGCCCCGGCCGCGCCGATGGGGAGGGCGAACGGTCCGGTGGGGACCGTTCGCCGAGCGAGGGAGCTCCCCATGAAGAGCACGGGCCTGCGGTCCATCGCGTCGCGCCTGCTCGTCGTCGTCCTCGTCGCCGCCATCGGCATGGCCGGTGTGACGCTGCTGGCGAGCCTGCAGACGCGCGACCGCATCCTCGCCGAGCGCCGTGCCGCCACCCGCGCCGTCGTGCAGACCGCCCTCGGCGTCGTCGAGCGCTACGGCGCCGAGGCCGCCGCCGGCCGTCTCGACGAGGCCGACGCGCAGGCGCGGGCGCTGGCCACCCTGGAGGGCCTGCGCTACTCCGGCGAGGAGTACTTCTGGGTCAACGACCAGGCCCCGACCATGCTCATGCACCCGGTCAAGCCCGAGCTGAACGGCACCGACCTGTCCGCCAACGCCGACCCCGACGGCAAGCTGCTGTTCGTGGAGATGGTCGACGTCGTGCGCCGCGACGGCGCCGGGTTCGTCGACTACCAGTGGCCCAAGCCCGGCGAGGAGGACCCGCAGCCGAAGACGTCGTACGTCGCCGGCTACGAGCCGTGGGGCTGGGTCGTCGGCTCCGGCGTCTACGTCGACAGCGTCGCCGAGGCGGCGCTCGCCGACGCCCGCCGCCTCGCGCTCGGCGCCGGAGCGATCCTGCTGCTGTGCGCCGGGGTCTCCCTGGCCGTCGGCCGCAGCATCGTGCGCCCCGTGCGCCGCGCCACCGAGGTCCTCGCCCGCGGCGACCTGTCCGCGCGCCTGGACACCGGCCGCGGCCGCACCGAGCTGGAGCAGTTGGCGGTCGCCCTGAACGCCACCCTGGACCGCGCCGCCTGCGTCGTGCGCGACGTCACCGGCGCCGCCGGGGACCTGGACGCGGCCGCCACCCGGCTCGTCGCCTCCAGCGACCAGATCGCCGAGCACGCCGCCGGCACCAGCGCCCGCGCCGTAGAGGTCAGCGGCACCGCGCACGAGGTGACCACCCGCATCGCCGAGGTCGCCGACGGCGCCCGCCGCACCGGCGAGGCCACCGGGCAGATCAGCCGCAACGCGCAGGCCGTCGCGCGCATCGCGCAGGAGGCCGTCGGCGTCGCCTCGGAGACCAGCCGCGCCGTCGCCGAGCTGGGCCGCTCCTCCTCCGAGATCGGCAGCGTCGTGAAGGTCATCACCGCCATCGCGGAGCAGACGAACCTGCTGGCGCTGAACGCCACCATCGAGGCGGCGCGCGCCGGGGAGATGGGCAAGGGCTTCGCCGTCGTCGCCGGGGAGGTCAAGGAGCTGGCGCAGCAGACCGCCACCGCCACCGAGGACATCACCGGGCGCATCAGCGACGTCCAGCAGGCCGTGGCCGCCGCCGCCGCCCGCATCGCCGAGATCAGCGACATCGTCGCCCGCATCGACGGCTACCAGGGAACCATCGCCGCCGCCGTCGCCGAGCAGACCAGCACCACCGGCCAGGTCGTCGACCAGGTCGCCGCCGCCGGCGAGTCCGGGCGCGCCATCGGCACCACCCTGGACGGGGTGGTGCAGGCCGCCGAGCGGACCTCCCGCGACCTGGCGGCCGTGCGGGAGGCCGCCCGCGGCGTCGCCGAGACGTCCGCGCAGCTGCAGCGGGCCGTGGGGGTCTTCTCCGGCTGACGGGCCGGCGGTGCCCGCCGGTGCCGGGCCCGTGTCAGCCGGTGACGGTGACGTCCTTGGAGTCCACGGCGATCACGGACCCGTCGCGGGCGGAGGTCGAGAACGCGCGGACGGTGTGCTCGCCCGGCTCCAGCGGCACCTGCACCGACCAGGCCCCGCGGCCGGGGGCGCCCTCGGCCGCGGTGGTGAACCCGTCGGCCACGACGGCGCCGGAGGCGTCCAGGACCTCCCAGCCCACGGTCGCCTCGAACACCGACGCCTCCCCGCCCAGCGTCACCGGGGAGGTCACCTCGGCGCCCTGAGCCGGTTCCAGCACCCACACCGGCCCCAGCACCTCCGACGCCTGCGCCCGCGCCAGCGCCTCCCCGGCGTGCGCGCCCAGACCCCACAGGTCCGGCACGCGCGAGCCGTCGATCAGCAGCTGCACCCCGGCCACCGAGGGGTCGGCCGCCGTGACCGTGTGCACGACCTGCTGCAGCGCCGCCTGCGCCAGGTCCTCGCCCGCGCCCTCCGGCGCCGTCGCCGCCTCGGCGGACAGGTCCACCGTGACCAGGTCCTGCATCCGCTCCACGCTCAGCACCTCGGTGCCCTCCGGCCACGGCACGAAGTAGTCCGGGTCCCGCGGGGCCCGCAGCATCTCCCGCAGCGCGGTGGAGACGGGGTCGCCCGCCGAGGGCACGTCGTGGAACTCGCGGTAGAGCGCGACCTCCAGACCGCCCTCCATGCCGGTGCGGCCCGCGTAGTAGGCGGGCACGGTGATCGTCCCCGCGGGGGAGGACGCCGAGCCGGAGGCGGTGGGCGTGCCGGTGGGCGCGGTCGTGACCGAGGAGGTGGCGGCCGCCGGGTCGGTGGGGGCCTCGGCCGAGCCGCACGCGCTCAGCAGCAGGGCGGCCGCCAGGACCGTGCCCGCCGCTGCCGCCCTGCCGGGCCGGTGCGCGGCGCTCCCGCCACCGGACGTTCCCGCCGGGGTTCCGGACCGCGGTTCGAGGTTCACAGCACCCATCGCCCCAGCATCGCAGGCTGCCGGCCGGGCGGCAGGGCCGGCGCGCGGCGGCTCACGCCGGCGAGCGCTCCGTCGCGGGGGCCCTCCGCGCCTCCCGCTCCCCGGTGAGGACCAGGAGGACGGTCAGCGCGCCGAGCGCCAGCAGCCCCCCGGCGCCCGTCATCGGCAGGCCGTCGTAGTTCACGTACGCCCCCGCCGGTGCGGTGAGGGTCAGGCCGAGCACCCCGCCGACGACGATCACCGGCGCGAGCACCGGCAGCGCCACCGTCGAGACGACCCCGAGACCGGTCAGGACGAGCGCGGTGGTCAGGACCCGTCGCCGGGACGGGGCGCGCAGGCCCGGGCCGGCGGCCAGCAGGAACGGGGCCAGGGCCGCCACGAGCGCCGGGCCCACCGCCCAGGGCAGGTCCCGCGCCCCCGGCACGACCCCGCCCGGGTTCAGCAGCAGCACCGCCGCGAGCGCGGTGGGCGCGACCACGGGGGCCGCGCGGACGAGCGCGCCCGGGGTGCGGGCCGACGGGGTGCGACCCGCACCGGTGGCCGGGCGCAGCGCGGCGGCGCACGCGCCCGAGACCAGCAGCAGCGTCAGCGTCACCAGCGCGTTCGCGGTGGCCAGCTCCTGCGGGGTGAAGGCGGCGTAGCGCTCGCTGCCCAGGCCCTGCACCGATGCCGCGGCGGCGGTGCCCGCGGCCAGCGTGCCGGAGCCCGCCAGCCACCACCAGCGCACCCCGGCCGCCGTCGGGGCAGCGGGCCGCCCGGCGCGCCGGCCGCGCGCGAGGAGAGCACCCACCGCCGCACCCGCAGCGACTGCCGCGAGCACGAGCACCGCGGCCAGGGCGGGGGAGCGGCCGTCCACGGCCCGGCCGAGGGTCGCGTTGGCGACGACGAGCGCGGCACCGGCCCCCAGCCACGACGCGACCGGTGCCGGCCGGGTGCCGCGCCACCCCGCCCGGTGCGCCGGCAGCAGCGGCAGGGCGCACCACATCGCCGCCATCGCGGCCAGGCGCACGTCGTGGGCGACCAGCGCGAGCTCGTCCTCGCCCGGCATCTCCGGGGTGTGACCGGGCCCCAGGGCGCGCGCTTCCGCGGCGTGCACCGCCGACATCGCGGTGGCCGTCAGCGCCCACGAGAGGGCTCCGCCCACCAGGGCCGTCCCGCCGATCGCCGTGCCCAGCCAGCGCATGCCGCCACGCTAGGGGGCCGCGCCGAGCGCGGGCCAGGTCCGCGGCGGGGTGTTCGCGGGCCGTTCGCCCGCCCGTCCACGGCCCGGTGGGTGCCCCCGGCAGGATTCGAACCTGCGACACACGGTTTAGGAAACCGATGCTCTATCCCCTGAGCTACGGGGGCCCACCCGCGGGCGCTCGCCGCGGGCCCTGGGAGTCTAGCCGGACCCGCCGCGCCGCCGGCCTACGCGGTCCGCCGTCGCAGCCGCGGCAGCGGTGCCTCCACCCACGCGGCGTCCTTCAGCCGCAGGGCGGGGCTCTCCACCAGCAGCCACGACGCCCCCGCCGCGGTGCAGGCCAGCAGCAGGCTGAGCGCCACGAAACCGGCGGTGCCCAGCGCGGCGGCTCCCGCCAGGGCCAGCAGCAGCTGGATCGGCCAGTGGTAGACGTACAGGCCGTAGGACAGGTCCCAGCGCGGGTTCTGCCGCAGCGGCAGGCGCACCGCCGCCCACAGGAACAGGTAGGCGAACGCCGGGCCGGCCAGGGCGCGGTGGTCCGGCAGCAGGTACAGGCCCGCGACGACCACCGGCACGCACGCGGCGGCCAGCAGGTCGCTGACCGGGATCCGGTCGGCGAAGACGTGCCCGGCCGCCCCCAGCAGGAAGACGAACACGAACCGCAGCATCAGGTCCGTGCCCAGGTCCACCCCGGCGACCGAGGCGATCGTCGCCCCCCACAGCAGGGCGCAGGCCAGCAGCAGCCAGCGGCGCCGGCGCAGCACGCCCACCACCCCCAGCGCGGCCACGGCGACGTAGCAGCAGGCCTCGAAGAACAGCGTCCACAGCGAGCCGTCCAGGATCGCCTGCCCGCCCGCGACGGGGTCGGTCACGGCGCTGACGCCGAACTGCCGCATGAGTAGCGCGGCGTTGGCGATCACGTACGACACCGCGGTCTCCGGCCCCCGCAGCACCGCACCGGCCGGCTCGCCCGACAGGACGGCCGCCAGCGGAGCCACGACGGCGCCGGTGAGCAGCAGGCACACCCAGAAGCCGGGCATGATCCGCAGGAAGCGGTGCCAGGCGTAGCGGCGCACGGACCCCAGCCGCAGGAAGCTGCGCGCGACGAGGAAGCCGCTGATGACGAAGAAGCCGTCGACGGCCAGGCCGCCCAGGTCGGTCGAGCCGACCTGCGGCTGGTGGCCGAAGCCGTTCTGCATCCCGTGCACGACGGCCACGGTCGCGGCCAGCGCCAGCCGCAGGACGTTCAGCGCGTTGCTGCGCGGGTCGAACAGCGCCGCCAGCGTCGGGTACCGCCCGGCCGCCCGTCTCGCGCGGGGGAGCGCGACGAGCCGCGGATCGCCACGCCCGCCGGTGGCCGTGGTCCCGCCGTCGATGGTCCCGCCCTGCTTCATCCGCCCCCCAGGTCCTGATCCCCGCCCGGCCCCGCTCGGCCGGCGCCACCGCCCGGCCCCCGTCCCGCCCGCGGGTCCTGCCGGGGACGAGCGCGCCACCCGGGCCGGTCGTCCTCCGGACCCTACCCTCACGTAACAGGAGAGTTGAAGGACCCGGGCGCCGACCGGTGACCGGCACGCACCTACGACACCGTGTCGTTGGTTCCTGTTGCGCCCCAGGCGAACACCGGCCCCCCGTGTCCGGACGGGGCCGTCCGGGTGCCTACACTCAAGCCGCAAGACACGCCGACCGATGCCGTCTCCTGGGTGTCGGGCCGAGTCGAGGGGGACTCCGACACCCGGCCGACGTCGTCTCCCGAGGAGTACTCCGGATGTCCGTTCAGACCGTCAGCACCGACGCGCGCACCAGCGTCCCCGCACCCCGCCGCGCCCCCCGCGAGAGCGCCGCCGTCGCAGCCATCGACGCGGCACTGGCCGAGACGGGCTGCATCCTCGTGGCCACCTCCGCCACCGAGGCCGGCTGCAGCATCGCCTTCTACGACGCCCGCTCCCTCAGCCGCGCCGTCGACGTCATCGCCTCCGCCGCCAGCCGCTCCGGCGACGACGCGCTCGCCGCCCGCGCCCGCCAGCACGGCACCGGTGCCTGGAAGGTCACCGCCGAGCCGCAGGCCTGGTCCGGCCCCGACGGCGACCCGCGCACCGCCGGGCAGCGCTCCTCCACCACGTGGAACCTGCAGGTGCCGCAGGCCGACCTCGTGCCCGCCGCCACCGCCCTGCTGTCCTGACGCGCGGGGCCCCGGCCCCGCGCGCCCCACTCACACCTCGATCTCGGCGAGCACCCGCGGCACCTCCGCGGGCAGCTCCCGGGCGAGGAACCCCAACCGGCCCACCGAGCTGGCCAGGCGGTCACCGGCCCGCCCGTGCAGGTGGCACGCCCACACCGCCGCCTGCACCGGGTCCGCGCCCCGCGCGCACAGGCCCGTGACGATCCCGGCCAGCACGTCACCCGAACCCGACACCCCCAGGCCGGCGCCACCGGACACGTCCAGCCACAACCGCCCGTCCGGCGCCGCGATCCACGACTCGCCCCCGCCGGCGGCGACCACGCACCGGCTGCGGCGGGCCAGCTCGCGCGCCGCGGCCGCCGCGTCCCGCTGCACCTCCTCCTCGTCCACGCCCAGCACGATCGCCAGCTCGGGCAGGTTGGGCGTGAGCACCGCCCCGCCCCGCAGGTGGTGCAGGAACGAGGCGTCCCGCGTCACCGGCGCCAGGCCCATCGCGTCCAGCACCACCGCGCGCTCCAGCGGCGGCACCAGCGCCTCCAGCAGCCGCACCACCGACTCCTCGCCCACCGTGCCCACCCCCAGGCACACCGCGTGGGCGCCCTGCACCAGGTCCGCCAGGTCCGAACCCTGCGCACCGCACGAGGGGTCGATGCCGCCCCCGTCGTCGGCGGGCAGCCCCAGCACCAGCGCCTCCGGCAGCGCCACCCCCAGCGCGGCCGCCGTCGAGGCCGTCGTCGCCACCTGCAGCTTGCCCGCCCCGCAGCGCAGCGCCGCCTCCGCCGCCAGCAGCACCGCGCCCGGCGTGCGCTCGCTGCCGCCCACCACGCAGGTGCGCCCGCGCGACTCCTTGCCCACGCCCGGCGGCGGCAGCGGCCACTCCCGCAGCACCGCCGACGTGACGGTCACCGCCGCGTCCCGCGCGCTCACCGCGCCACCCGCGCCGTCCCGGCCCGCGCGCCGTCCCCCGGGTCGTGGGCGGCGTCGTCGGCCCCGTCCTCGCCGGGAGCGTCGCGGGAGTCACCGCCGGGACCGCCCGCGACCCGCACGTCCGCCACCGCCCGCGCGTCCCCGGCCAGCCGCAGCCGCATCGCCGCGCCGTCGCGCTCGTACGACGTCACCGAGCAGTTCGCCAGCGGATCGCGGTCGTCCAGGTCCAGCACGGCCCGCTCGTCCAGGCCCTCCAGCACCAGCCGGAAGTTCATGACGACCGCCTGGTGGGAGACCAGCAGCACGTGCCGGCCGGCGTGCTCCTCGCGCAGCGACGCCAGCACGCTGCGCACCCGCAGCGCCACGTCGCACCAGCTCTCCCCGCCCGGCGGGCGGTAGTAGAACTTCCCCAGCCGCGCCCGCCGCTCCGACTCCTCCGGGAAGCGCGCGCGCACCCCCGCACCCGTCAGCCCGTCCCACCAGCCCAGGTCGCGCTCGCGCAACCGCTCGTCGGTGCGCACGTCCGGCACCTCCAGCCCCGCCGCGCGCGCGGCGCGCACCACCTCCTGCGCCGTCCGCAGCGCCCGCTCGTACGGGGAGCTCAGCACCACCTGCGGCGCCGGCGGAGCGCCCGCCCCACCCGCCAGCCACGCCCCCACGGCCGCCGCCTGCCGCCTGCCGAGGTCCGACAGCGGCACGTCCGCGTCCCGCTCGCCGACGTCCACCACCTCGGCCCGCGCGGCGCGCGCCCGCGCGTCGGCCACGTTGCCGGTGCTCTGCCCGTGCCGCACCAGCGTCAGGGAGGCCGGCCAGCGCAGGGCGGGCGACCCGGGGGAGTCCAGGGGAGCGGGGGAGTCGGCCACCCGCCTACGTCTACCCCAGCGGCCCGGCCCGTGCTCGGTGAGTCGTGCCCCACCCCACCGGGAGGT
>NZ_JBBBEM010000099.1:0-4294 GCF_037154035.1 Kineococcus sp. G2
GCTCTGCCCGTGCCGCACCAGCGTCAGGGAGGCCGGCCAGCGCAGGGCGGGCGACCCGGGGGAGTCCAGGGGAGCGGGGGAGTCGGCCACCCGCCTACGTCTACCCCAGCGGCCCGGCCCGTGCTCGGTGAGTCGTGCCCCACCCCACCGGGAGGTGACAAGGTGTGACGATGCGGTCCCGGCGGGGACAGGCCCCGCCGCCGGAGGAGGAGGTGCACGCTGAAGCGGCTCGTGCAGCGCTGGCACCACCTCATGCTGCGCACCACCCTGCAGCGGCGCGTCTCCGCGATGGCGGGCGTCTTCCTGCTCATCTCCCTCGCGCTCACCGTGGTGCTCGCCCAGAGCCTGGCGCGGACCACCGGCGAGGGAGAGGGACGGCGCGCCGACCAGGAGCAGTGGAGGCACGTCGCCGAGAGCGTGGACGACTTCCGCACCACCCTCGTCGAGGCGCAGGCCGCCCACTCCGCCTACGTCCTCAACGCCGACGCCACCCAGCAGGCCACCCGCGCGCGCGAGCGCGCCGACCTGCTCACCGCCCTCGCGGCCCGCGAGGGCGAGCTGCAGCAGCGAGCGGCGGACCTCGGCGCCGCCGGGGTCACCGACCAGGTCGAGGAGATCGTCTCCGAGGTCGACGCCTGGCGCGCCGTCCTCGCCGAGCAGGCCCGCGTCAAGGCCACCGGCGATCCGGAGGCGCTGGCGCGCACCCTCGCCAACGCCCCCGCCAGCCGGTACTTCCGCGCCGCCTACCGGGGTGCGGAGCAGCTCACCGGCGTGCTCGGCGACCAGCGGATCGCCGCGGGCGAGGAGGCGCTGGAGGACGTCGACCGCTTCCAGCTCGTGCAGGTCCTCGTCCTGGCCGTCGCCCTGCTGATGGTCCCCACCGTCCTGCACCTCGTGCGCCGCTGGGTCCTGCGCCCCCTCGACATGCTCTCCCAGCAGATGCTGCGCGTCGGCGGCGGCGACCTGCAGACCCCGGTGGGGCTGGCCGGGCCCCCCGAGCTGGCCGCCGTGGCGCACTCCGCCGAGACGATGCGCCGGCGCATCCTCGACGAGCTCGCCGACGCCGTCTCCGCCCGCGAGGCCCTCGCCCAGGGCCAGCCCCTCGTCGCCGAGGTCCGCGACCAGCTCGCCGCCCACGACCTGCCCGTCCTCGCCGGCTGGTCCGCCGCCGCCGCCCTGCGCCCCGCCGAGGGCCTGCTCGCCGGAGACTGGTACGACGTGCTGCCGCTGCAGGACGGCCGCTACGCCGTCGTCGTCGCCGACGTCTCCGGGCACGGCGCGCGCGCCGGCATCGTCGCCATCCAGCTCAAGCGCCTCCTGGAGGCCGCCCTGCACCTGGCGCCCGAGCCGGACCTGGCGCTGGCCATGGCCGCGCGCGTCTTCACCGACGAGGCCGAGCGCTTCGCCAGCTGCGTCGTCGCCGTCGTCGACCCCGACTCCGGGCTCGTGCGGTACGCCAACGCCGGGCACCCCGCACCGCTGGTGCTGCGCTCCGACCCCGGCGCCGACGGGCCCGCCGTGCGGCTGGTCTCGGAGCTGGAGGCCACCGGCCCACTGCTGTCCTGGCTGCACCTGGACGTGCCCGGCGCCTGGAGCACCGGCACCGCCTCCCTGGCGCCCGGTTCGATGCTCGTCGTCTACACCGACGGGCTCACCGAGGCCCGCCCCAGCGGCAGCACCGACGAGCTGGGCGTCGAGGGCGTCCTCGAGGCGCTCTCGCGCCTGCCCGAGCTGACCCCGCAGACCCTCGTCGACGAGGCCCTCGACGTCGCCCGCCGCTTCAGCGGCGGACGGGCCCGCGACGACGTCACCCTCGTCGTCCTCGCCCGCAGCACCACCCCCGCCCCGAGCGCCCCGCCCACCGCCCCCTCCGCGCCGGGCGGCGGCTCACCCCTGCCGGCGCGCTGAGCGCTCCCGGCGCGGCGAGGGCGCTCGGCGGCCCGACCGCGCGCCTACTGTGGAGGGCGTGAACGACGCCGCACGCCCCACCGCCGACGCGACCCGACGGCGGTGGTGGGCGCAGGCGGAGGCGCTCGGCGGCACGTCCACCCTGCTGGACCACCCCGACGGGCCCGACGCGGGCCTGGACCTGACCACCGCGCACCCCTCCGGGCTGGCGCAGCTGCTGGCCGGGGGGCCGGCGCCGCTGTCCAGCCTCGTGCGCGAGTCCGGCGCCTTCGCCGACGCCCGCCGCCGCGCCCGCAGCACCCACCGCCGCGCCGCCGTCCTGCTCGCCCAGCGCGGCACCCGCGCCCTGGCCGTGGCCGTGGGCACCGTCACCTGGGTCCCCCCGCGCGGCCCCGCGCGCCGCACCCCCCTGCTGCTGCGCCGCTGCTCCCTGACACCGGTGGGCGGCGCGCAGGACGACTTCGTGGTGCAGCTCGACCCCGGTGTCCTCGTCAACCCCGTGCTGGTGCGCACCGCGCGCGCCGAGCTGGGCGTGGAGCTGGACGCCCCCCGCGTGGCGCGCGCCGTGGGCAGCCACCGCGGCTTCGACCCCGAGCCCGCCCTGGAGGAGGTGCGCCGCCAGCTGGCCGGCGCCCGGGGGCTGAGGGTGGAGCGCCGCCTGCTGCTGAGCACCTTCACCGACCCCGGCTCGGACCTGCTCGCCCACCTGCGCGAGCACGGCGCGGACGTGCGCGGGCACCGCGTCGTGCGGGCCCTGGCCGAGCAGGTGCCCGTCACCCCCGCCGGTGCGCCGCCGACCGGCGGTGACGCCCCGGCGGCGGACCGCACCGGGCTGGCGCTGGACCCGTGGCAGCTGCGCGCCGTCGAGCACGTCCTGGCCGGGTCCGACCTGCGGCTGGAGGCGCCCGCCGGCACCGGCGCCACCCAGGTCGCCGCCGCGATCGTGGCCGCCGAGGCCGCGGCGGGGCGCACCACCCTGCTCGTGGCCGACTCCGCCGCCGAGCGCCGCGCCGTCGACGAGCGCCTGCGCGAGCACGGCCTGGGCCGCCTCGTGCTGCACGCGACCGCCGAGCTGGACGCCGCCGCCGTGCTCGCCGACGTGCGCGAGCAGACCCGCGCCGCCCGCGCCGAGCTCGCCGCCCGCACCGGCACCACCGGCCCGCAGTCCCCCCGGCCGGAGGCTCCCGGTGCCGCCGCGGCCCTGGACGAGCACGCCCGAGCCCTGCACCGCCCGCGCGAGCCGTGGGGCGTCAGCGCCCACGACGCGATGGAGGCGCTCGCCGAGCTCGCCGAGCGCGACGTGCCGGCCACCACGACCCGGCGCCTGCGCGGCCGGGCGCTCGCCGACTGCCGCCGCGAGGACCTGCCGGTGTGGGCGGCGCGGCTGCGCCGCGCCGTCGAGCTGGGCGCCTTCGAGGTGAGCGGGGCGAGCACCCCGTGGGCGGACGCACCGCTGCGCACCCCCCGCGCGGCCGAGGACGCCCTGGCGCGGGTGCGCTCGGCGCTGGAGCGCACCCTCCCCGCCGCCCGGGCCCTCATGGCCACCGTCTGCGACGCCGCGGGGCTGCGGGGAGCCGCCTCCGTGGCCGAGGCGGACGCTCGGGTGGAGCTGCTGGAGGGGGTGCGGGCCAGCGTCGAGCGCTTCGGGCCCGAGGTGTTCACCCAGCCCCTCGGCGACCCGGCCGCCGCCACCGCCACCGCCCAGTGGCGGCGGGAGAACGGCGTGCGCATGGGGGCGCTGGCGCGCTGGCGGCTGCGCCGCCGGGCGCGCGCCCTGCTGCTGCCCTCCGCGGAGCCGGAGAGCACCGCCGAGCTGCACGACTGGCTGCAGCGGGCGCGCGCGCAGCGGCTCAGCTGGCAGCGCGTCGCCGTGCGCGAGGCCGCACCCCACGTCCCCGACGGCCTGGACGAGCTGTGCACGGCCGTCGCCGCCCTGCGCGCCGACCTGCTCGACCTCGAGCGCGTCCTGCCGCAGCGGCTGCTCGGCGAGGTCGGCGGGGACCGCGTCGAGGCCGGCTCGCTGCTGGCCGTGCCCCTGCCGGAGCTGACCGCGCTGCTGCGCTCCCTGGCCGCCGACGCCGCCGCCCTGGACGACCTGCCCGAGCGCACCGTGCTCCTCGACGAGCTCGCCGCCGCCGGCTGGCAACCCCTCCTGGAGGACCTCGGCGCCCGATGGGGCGGCGCGGGCGGCGTGGACCTGACCGCGGAGGTGGAGCGCGCCTGGTGGGCCGGCGTCCTGGACGCCGTCTGCATGGAGGACCACCTGGTCGGTGCGCCCGACGCGGCCGCGCTGCGCAGCGCGCGCGCCGGGCTGCAGCTGGCGCAGGCCGCCGCCCTCGCCCACGACGCCCGGCGGGTGCGCCGCGCCGTGGACGCGCGCGTGCCG
>NZ_JBBBEM010000100.1:0-50413 GCF_037154035.1 Kineococcus sp. G2
GGCCCCGCAGGCGCCAGCCGAAGCCTGGGACGGGAGCCATCCGCTCGACGCTACTGGAACGGGCCCGGCAGGCACCGCGTGGGAACGGGCACCGTGAGCAGGGGCTGCGTGATCACGCCTCAGCTCTGCGAGCTTCGCAGGGAGCGTCCGCTCGCCGAAGCGACCGCAGCGCCCGGCCGTCCGGCTCTGCACCCTGGGGGACGAGCCGTGTGGTGGAGTCCGCCGCGAGAGCGGGCGCTCACCGGCACGGACGGAGGACCGTCAAGCCCGGTGTGACGCTGCGCTGCGAAAGATCGCCGTCGCAGAAGCGACTGGTTGCGAGGCGGCGGCCATGTCCGCAGTGCGCCATGAGCGGGCCCTCCAGCGACCGGCTGCGTGGGCGCACCCGCCCACTTGCCATGATGGAAAGCAGAAGTTAGCTTTCCGTCATGGAAAGCGAGCCCAGGGCCACGCCCGACGACGCCCGCGCCGCCCTGCAGGAACTCACCGACACGCGCCGGCGCCTGGCCGAGCGCATCACCTCCCCGTGGTGGTACCGCCTGGGCGCGGCCGCCTGCACCGCCTCGCTGTTCTTGGGCGTCGGCCTGCTGGTGGGCCGGCCCGAGGCCGGCAGCAGCGCGGAGTCGGCATCGACGCTGCTGATCGTGTTCGGGGCGATCCTGGCGCCGATGGCCCTGCTGGCTGCGCTGAAGCGCTCCACGGGGATCTCCATCGAGCGCTACGGCGAGGGCCTGGGCACCTGGTGCGCCGTCGTGTTCGGGCTGTTCGCGCTCGGGTTCTCGCTGCAGGCCTTCGCCGGCGTGCCCCTCGCCCTGCCCGTCGCCGGGATCGGTGCCTTCGCGGCCACGGTGCTCACTGAACGGCGCATCGACGACCTGCTGCGCCGGCGCGTGCGCGAGGGCCGGGGCGTGCAGGCGGGCGCGTGAGCGATCAGGTGCGGCCGGTCTTCGACGAGGTCGTCCACGCCCCCAACCGCTTGCAGATCTGCGCGATGCTCGCCGCGGTGGAGGCGCTGGACTTCGCCACCGTGCGCGAGGCGCTGGCCATCAGCGACTCGGTGCTCAGCAAGCACGTCAGGGTCCTGGCGGACGCCGGGTACGTGCACACCTCCAAGACCCCGCACGGTTCGCGAACGCGCACCTGGCTGTCCTTGACCGGTGCCGGCCGCGTCGCTCTGGAGGGGCACCTGGCGGAGCTGCGCCGCATCGCGGCCCTGGCCACGACCCCCTGACCGCACCGTGCGGATCGGGATGAGCGTGCCGTGGCCGCCCGTCGCGCCTGTTTCAGAGGCGACCGGTCGTGAGACGGCGACCGTGCCCGGACCGCGGCATGATCGCGCGCTCGGCAGGGCCATCTCGTCGCCCCAGCGCTCAGGAAGCTGCCACCACCGGGATCAGGATGGGCAGGTTGATGAGCAGGTGCAGCGTCATGGCCGCGAGGAGGTTGCGACGGACGACGGCGATGGCGGCGATGGCCAACGCGCCGGGGAGTTGGTGCAGCAGCCAGGAGGGTCCGAAGAAGACGAGGTGCGGCCCGGTGAAGATCGTGAGGCTGGCCGCTGCGCCGAGCCAGCGCGCGTACGGCCGGCGGCCGAAGAGCGCACCGAGCCGCTCGGCGAGGTAGCCGCGGTAGACGATCTCCTCCGTCACCGCCGCCGTCACGATCAGCACCAGGGCGCCGGTGACCCCGAGGGCGGCGATGGCGGCCACGCCCTCGTTGTCCCGCTGCGGTGCGAGGGTGCCGATCAGCCACGACCACGCCATGACGATCCCGAAGGCGTAGAGCACCCACTCCAGGTCGCGCCCGCTGGGTCGCCGCAGCAGCAGCGAGGAGGTGCCCAGTCGTTCCACGCGCAGCACCACCGCCACCAGCAGTCCCGCTCCGAGCCACTTCCACGGGTCACCGGCTGCCGGCCCGGTCAGGCCCCACCGCAGGTCGATGCCGGCGACTTCGTCGACGGGGGGCCCGCTGTGCACGCCTGCGATCACGACACCGCCCAGCAGCAGGCTCACCAGCAGCCGAGGGCGGCTCAGGGACCAGGCCTCGAGGGGAGCCGCGGTCGTGGTGGGGGAGTTCGGCGCCGTCGGATCGGCATCGGCCATGCCGCTAGAGTAGGCGCTCTAGAGCGCATGCTCTAGAGCGGAGTGGGGTGATCAGGTGGTTGTTCAACGTGGTGACCGCCGGGCCGACATCGTCGCGGCGGCTCACCGGTGCATCGCGCAGTTCGGGTACGAGCGCGCCACCACGGCACGGATCTGCGCAGCCGCACAGGTTTCGTCGGGGACGTTCTTCCACTACTTCCCCACCAAGGTCGCCGTCCTGGTGGCAGTCCTCCAGAGCGGCGTGGACCGCACCCGTGAGGTGTTCGAGCGCATCCGCGCGACAGCGGCCGACGACGCCCTCGCGGCCCTGGAGCAGTGGCGCGAGCACGTCCTCGCCGAAGCCGCCGACGAGGACCTGGCCGGTTTCGCTGAGGCTCTGAGCGCTGTTCCCGACGCCGCGGAGGTCGTGGCAGTGCTCGAGGACGAGAAGACGGTGGTCCGCCGGGCGCTGGTGGACGTGGTCACCGCCGGTCAGAGGCAGGGGACGGTGCGGGCCGACATCGCCGCCGAGCGGGCAGCGCTGTGGCTGAGCATCGTGGCCGAGGCGGTCCTGGGGCACGCCGTCGAGGAGGGTGGCCTTCCGCAGGTCTTCGCGTCCGAGCTGGAGGACGTCGTCACTCGCGTGCTGCGCCCCTGACCCGAGGCCCGCGCACGGACCACCCGTGCACCGAGCCCGACCTGCAGCCCGGGCAGAACCCTGCAGCGTTGGTCCGCTCAGGCCGTTCCACGGGCATCGGCACAAGCGGAAGGTGGTCGAGCGCGCCGTGACGGAGCGTGGTGACGGCCTGGCATCTCAGATCTGACCGTTTCTGAGACACCGCGGGGGAAGGGCCCAAGGTCACGACACGCCGTCTCCGGACCCGTGCCCGAAACGTCCGTCTCACCGGCGGCGTGTGGGCGCTTTCCGAGACGGTCCCGGCTGTCCCCGCCCACACCTCGACCCCTGCGATCGGCGATGCGACCACCCGCCGACCCGGTCACCTCCTCGGCTGCGCCCGGGTCTCCACCACCGCGCAGGACTCCGCCCTGCAGCACGACGACCTCAGCAACAAGGGGGTGGGTTTCCGGTCGCTGACGGAGTCCATCGAGACCACCACCGCCACCGGCCGGCCGCCTGGTGCTGCACCTGTTCGGTGCCCTGGGTGAGTTCGAGCGCGACCTGCTGCGTGAGCGCACCGCCGCCGCCCGCGGCCTGCTCGCCGCCGGGCGCACCAGTCGTGAGGCCGCCGAGGCCGTGGGCGTCTCGCGTTCCACGCTGTACCGGGCGGGTGAGCGTCGACGTGGCCGACGAAGCAGTCGTGCTGCTGAACGAGCTGAGCCGGCAGTGGGGCTGGCACCAGCTGCCGGGGTGCACGCAGGTGTGGTGCGAGGTGACCAAGCACGCACCGACGACTTGAGCGCACCCCGCACCCCGCACCCCGCACGTCGCGCGTCCTCGACGTGCGGCGCTGGTCCCGCAGCCGCGGTGATCTCCGAGCCGGATCTGGGTAGGTGGTGGATGTGGGCACCAGCAGCAGGAGCGGCACCAGCAGGAACAGCACCAAGCACGTCGAGCGGTCCGGGGCGAAGGTGTGGTTGTGGCCGGGCGTGGCCGGTGCGGTCGCGCTGGCCGCGGGGCTGGTCCTGGCGCAGCTGCGCCCGCGGGAGTCCTCGCTGCTGTCCCGACTGGCCTGGCCCGGCGGCACCGACGGGGCCAGCACGATGCTGCAGGCGATCGCAGCGGCCTCCATCAGCGTCATCTCGATGACGTTCTCCCTGACGGTGGTGGCCCTGCAGCTGGCCTCGCAGCAGTTCTCCCCGCGCCTGCTGCGCGACTTCATGCGCGACCCGTGGACCAAGGCGGTCCTCGCGGTGCTGGTCGCCACGTTCGTGTTCTCCCTGACGGTGCTGCGCGGGATGCGCCCGGACCAGCCCCCACCGGCGGCGGCCCTGTTCGTCGCGTTCGTCCTGGGCATCGCCTCCGTGGCCGCGGTGCTGGGTTTCATCCACCACCTCACCCGCCTGCTGCGCGTGGACACGATGATGCTCACCGTCCACGACGAGGCCCTGAAGGCGATCGACACGTTCTACCCCTCCCTGGACGACCCCCCGCGACGCACCCCGGACGAACTGCACGTGGACTGGGCCGCGGCCACCGGCATCCCCGCCACCCGCAGCGGGTTCGTGCGCCTGGTCGACGTCGAAGCCCTGGTCGGCGCCGCCCGTGAGCACGACGCGCTGGTGTGGATCGACGCGCGCCCCGGCGACCACGTCGTCGCCGGAACGCCCCTGGCGAGCGCGTGGGCGCCCGAGCTGGACGAGCAGGGCCGGGCCGAGCTGGCCGAGCGGGTGCACCAGACGGTCGCCCTCGGCTACGAGCGCACCATCGAGCAGGACTCCGCCTTCGGTTTCCGCCAGCTCACCGACATCGCCGTCAAGGCCCTCTCGCCCGGCATCAACGACCCCGTCACCGCCGCGCACTGCATCGGGCACGCCAGCGACCTGCTGGTGCGCCTGACCGGCAAGCAGTTGGGCCCCACCGTCCACGAGGACGAGCACGGCGCCGCGCGCGCCGTGGTGCCCGACCGGGACCTGCGCTACTACCTGGACCTGGTGTGCGGGCAGGTGCGCCGCTACGGCCAGCACGAACCCACCGTGCTGGCGGCCCTGCTGCGCATGCTGCGCGACGTGGCCACCGCCGCCCGCACGCAGGAACACCGCCAGGAGGTCGAGCGGCAGGTGCGGCTGATCCTCGCGGAGGTCCCCGAGGCGATGGTCGACGCGGACGCCGAGCAGGTCCACGACCTCGCCGAGCGCGTGCGCGCCGCCGCGGCCGGGGACGTGCGCGCCGCCTACCGCGACCGGGCCGGGGAGACCCGCTCGATCTGAGTGGCATCGGCAACAGGAACAGGCGTCCAGACGCTGGCCGGGCGGTTCCTCACCCGGGTGGGTCAGCTCAGCGCTGACGCACACCGGCTGCACCGCGCCGCGCGTGTCGAGAAGGTGGGCCTGCGCAGCAGGCTGTGCCCGCGGCTGTACGCCGCCAGTGACGACCTCGGGTGCGCTGGACCTTCAACCACGCCACTGCTCGCCTGCGTCGCGACCGCTGATGAACCCCGTGCCGGTGAGCCAGGGCCCTCCACACGCCCCCGACGACACCGGAACGGTCCTCGCGGGGTCGATGCGCGAGGTGGGACTGCCGTGGCGGAGGTTTCGGTGTTCCGCGGGGCTCTCGGTCATCGAGGTCGCCGAGGTGTCAGCTGTGCCTGCACGGCGTCGGAGAGGTCGGCATCGGCTGCCAGGGTGATCCGCACGCGGTAGGAATCGAGCAGGACTTCGACGCTCTCACGAGGTTTGCCGACCAGGATCAGCCCCTGCTGCTGGGCACGACGCTGCAGTTCGGCGTGGACGGTGGCCAGCACCGTGGTGGTGCCGGCTCTCCACTCGGCCTCACTGACGACGTTGGTCAAGACGAGGTGGTGGCACTGCGTCATGGCGGTCCCTCGAGGACGGAAGGGTGCTGCTCAACACTGACCACCCTGCTGCAGCTCCTCACAGGTGGTGAGCCTGTCCGGTCGGTCACGTCGCACGCGTGCAGACCGGTGCCCGCGCCGGCGTGCAGCGCCTGGCGGCGGGCGAGGGCCGGTGCTGGGCACGTACCCACGACCGCCGACGGATGCGCAGCTGTCCGTGCAGAACACGCTGTCTGCACCGGTGGCGTCAGGTTCGGCTGGCGCGCTGGACGATGTCGGTGGCGATCTCGCGCAGCTTGCGGTTGGCGTGCTGGGACTGCTTGACCATGTGCGTGAACGCCTCTTCGGGGGTGCAGCGCAAACTCGCGACCAGCACGCCCTTGGCCTGCTCGATCACCGCCCGCGACTGCATCGCGGTCTGCAGGTTCGCGCTCAGGGAGATCGCCGAGGCGTACAGGGAGTGGTTGGCCAGCGCGATGGCGGCGTAGGAGGCGAAGACCTGCAGCAGCTGCACCGCCTCCTCGTCCAGCACGCCGTCGTCGAAGCGGTAGACGTTGATGCCACCCAGGATCCGCTGCGGCATCGGCATCCCGACCGAGACGACGCTGCGCACCCCCTGGCGGGCGGCGATCGCGGCGAAGTCGGGGTAGACCGCGTCGGCGGCGGTGTCGTCCACGCGCACGACCTGCCCGGACTGCGCAGCGTCCAGGCAGGGCCCGAAACCGCCGGCGTACTGCCGCTCGTCCAGCGTGGCGGCCAGCCGCCCGCTGAAGGCGGCGCTGTGGGCCTTGCCGCCTTCCAGCAAGGTCACCGAGACCTCTTCGGCGCCGGGCACGCACGCCTTGGCCAGCTCGGCCACGCGGGTCAGCACCTGTCCCAGCGGGCTCTCGCCCACCACGAGGCGGCCCAGCTCGGCGAACGCCTCCTGCGGTTCCATCACCACCTCGTGCGAGGTGCCGTGCGGGGCGTCCTGCGGGGGCGGGGAGGCGGGGGCGCCGGGGGTATCGGCGGCACGGGAGGTGTCGAACGGTGCGGTCACGGTGGGTTCCTCCACTGGAGGGCGCAGACCGGGCGCGCCGGGCTCCGCGGTGGTTCCCGACCCCGCGGGTGCGGGTGCGGAACCTGCGAGAGCTGGGGTCCAACCCGGCCCGCCGCACCACCTGACCTGACGGGCCAGGGCTGCGCGACGGTGGCGCAGTGAGCCCAGCGTAACCCCACCACCTCCTGCGGCAGTCGGGCGCGATGCACCTCGCACCTCCCAGCGTCCCCGGCCCACCGGTCCGCTGGGGGAGTGCGAGCGTGTGAGGAACCGTGCGCTGGGGTACTCACCTTCAAGGATCGTCCAAGGATGCGGCGCCTTGCTCCTCGAGCGGAGGCTGATCGTGGACGGTGTGGCAGGTGGGGTGCGGCTGGAGCTGGCCGACGGCGGTGCTGACGTGCTGCGTCAGGCGCGGCGCTTCGTGCGGCTGCAGGCCGAGCAGTGCGGGCTGGAGCAGCGCGGCGACGACGCCGTGCTGGCCGCCGCCGAACTGCTCGAGGGGGCCGAGAGCGCCGTGACGCCCACGGCGGTGCAGGTGGCCGAGGCCGACGGCGGGCTGCTGATCGGGGTGGACCTGCGAGGCCGGCGGCTGCTGCACCTGAACGAGCACTCCGAGGCGCTGATCTCGGCGTTGTCCTGCCGCTGGGGCTGGCGGGTGCACGGGCAGGGCGTGCACGCCTGGTGCCACATCCCCGCCGTCGACGACAATGCCGACAACGCCGTCGGCGCCGTCGAACAGGTGCCTGTTGGTGCAAGTGGTAGCCGACCGGTCGCTGCGGTGTTCTACTGACTGACAGGGGCAAGGGCGCGAACGGGGCGCGCCGCCGGCGTTGAACAGTCAGCTCCGGCCCTGACCCCACCCGCTGACCGTCCCACGACGGCGACGGACCCCGGGCCCTCGAGCCCTCGACACCTCATCGCCCGCTCTGGGACGCTGCCGGTACCGGTGATGGTGGACGCCGTCCCCAACGGCACGCTGAACGGTCAGGTGGCCGGGGTGCTGAGCCTGTACAGCCCGCACCGCGGTGCCTTCAGCAGCGCCGACGAGCTCGATCTCGCCTTGACCGTGGCCACGCTCGCCGCCGCGATCGTAGCCACGCGACGGCGCGTGGAGCAGGAACGCTCGACCGCGCAGGACCTGCGCCTGGCGATGAGCAGCCGTGCCCCCATCGAGCAGGCCAAGGGGCTGGCCGCCTTGAGCCGGGACCGCAACGTCAAGGTCCGCGACCTGGCCCAGCTGCTGGTTCCCGAGCCCGCCGCGACCGGTCTGCGCCAGGTGCTGAGCGCGCAGCACCACAAGCTCAACGCGAGGCGCTCAGCACCGGACGGACCCGCCCCCTGCAGCACCGGTGGTGACTTCAGGCACGCCGGGCGGTCGCGGCCCCGACGCCCCACGGTCGAGCACTGACCCGCGGCAACGGGCGGTGCCGCGAGCAGCCTCCTGCACCACCTGTTCAGCGGCCGCGGCCGGTACCGCGCGGGGTCGTCGAGCGCGCGGTCGGGACGAGCCGAGGATCGCGCTGGACCGTCGGCACGTTTCGGCACATCGGTGCTGGGGCAGGTGAACGAGGTGGCCAAAGCAGTGAAGGACCAGGTCGTCGTCGTGCTCGGGGCTTCCAGCGGCATCGGGCGCGCTGCTGCGCTGGCTCTCGCCCGCGAGGGCGCTGCGGTGGTCTGCGCTTCCCGCGGCGTGGAGGCGCTGCAGAGCCTGGTGGGGCAGATCAGCGCGGCCGGTGGTCGGGCGATCGCCGTGCCGACCGACATCACCGACCCGGCGGCCCTGCAGGCGCTGGTGCTGGAGGCCGAGGCGCGTTTCGGACGGGTGGACACCTGGGTCAACGGCCCCGGGGTCAGCGTGTACGGAACGATCGAGCAGATCCCGCTGGAGGACTTCCGCAAGGTCGTGGAGGTCAACTTCCTCGGCCACGTCGCGGCCAGCAAGGCCGCACTGCCCGCCTTGCGGCGCGCCGGAGGCGGCACGTTGATCGGCATCTCGTCGGTGGAGGGTGTGCGTTCCCTGCCGTTGCACGCCCCGTACACCGCGTCGAAGTTCGCCCTGCGTTCCTTCTACGACGCCCTGCGGATGGAGTTGGCCCAGGGCGGGGACCCGGTGGCGGTGACCACGATCCTGCCGGCCGGCATCGGCACCCCCTTCTGGGAGCACTCCCGCAACTACACCGGCAGCATGAGCAAGCCGCCGCCGCCCGTCTACGCCCCCGAGCGGGTCGCCGCGACCATCGTGCACGCAGCCGCCCACCCGCGCCGGGAAGTGGCCGTCGGTGGCGCCGCCGTCGGGTTCATCCTCGGTCAGCGACTCAACCCCGCACTGACCGACCTCGTCCTGAGCCTGGTCGGCCGCAGCGCGCAGACCTCAGAGCGCCCGGACAACGGCACCGACATCCTGGACACCCCCACCCCCGGCCCCGGTCAGGTCCACGGGGACCACGTCAGCCACCTCGTGCGCCGCAGCCCCTTCACCGCCCTGGCGGAGCGCTTCGTGCGCCCGGGCGAGGCGCTGCTGGCGCTGCGGGCCCGTGCAGCGCGCCGAGCGCGCCCGGCGGGCTGAGCACCGCACCACGAGCACGACGAGCACCACGAGCACGACGAGCACGACGAGCACGACGAGCACGACGGAGGAGAAGAGATGGCCGGGACCTGGTTGCTGGGACGCGCCACCGACGACGCAGCCCGTGAGGAGAGCGGGCAGGGAGCGGCGGGGGAGCGGACGGCCCGGGCGGTGCTGATCGCCGTGGACCCGCCCGAGGAACGCGGGACCGGGGGGCAGTTGTCGCTGCAGGAGCTGGAGCGCCTGGCCGAGACCGACGGAGTGGTCGTGGTCGAGCGCGTGGTGCAGACGCGCGCTCACCCCGATCCCGCCACCTACCTCGGCTCGGGCAAGGTCCAGGAGCTGGCCGAGGTCGTGCAGCGCACCGGGGCGGGCCTGGTCATCGCCGACGACGAGCTGAGCCCGGGGCAGGTGCGCAACCTGGAGGAGCGCACCGGGGTGCGCGTGGTGGACCGCACCGCGCTGATCCTGGACATCTTCGCCGGGCACGCGCACAGCAGCGAGGGCCGCACGCAGGTGGAGCTGGCCCAGATCGCCTACCAGCTGCCGCGCCTGCGCGGAAAGGGGCAGGCGATGTCGCGCGTCGGTGGCGGTCGGGTGGCCGGCGGTGCGGGCATGGGCGTTCGCGGTCCGGGTGAGACCCGCCTGGAGAGCGAGCGGCGGCGCCTGCGCCAGCGCGCGTCGAGCCTGCGCAAGCAGGCTCAGCAGATCGACCGGCGCAGGCAGCGCACGCGCCTGCGCCGCGCCCGCAACCAGGTCCCCTCCGTGGCCGTCACCGGATACACCAACGCGGGCAAGTCCGCGCTGCTGAACCGCCTGGCCGGCAGCGACGTGCTGGTGCAGGGAGTCCTGTTCGCCACGCTGGACCCCACGGTGCGCCGGGTCAGCGACGGCGCCCTGACCTACACCCTCACCGACACCGTCGGATTCGTGCGCAACCTGCCCCACCAGCTCGTCGACGCCTTCCGCTCCACGCTGCAGGAGGTCGTCGAAGCCGACCTGGCGCTGCACGTGGTCGACGCTGCCGCCCCCGACGCGATGGCGCAGGTCACCACCGTGCGCGGGGTGCTGCACGAGGTCGGCGCCTCGCAGGTGCCCGAGCTGCTGGTCCTGAACAAGGTCGACATCGCTCCCGCGGAGTGGGTGCAGGCCCTGCAGCGCGCCTACCCCCACGCCGTGGCGGTCTCGGCGGCCACCGGGCAGGGCATCCCCGAACTGCGTGAGGCCCTCGTGAGCCGGGTGCGGCAGTTGAGCAGCCAGCGCCGCGCCGGCGGCTGACCCGAGGTCCTGGTGCCCCGTGGGCACCAGGACCGGGGCACCGGCTCCGGTGGGGCGCGCCCGCTCGTCAGCGGGTGCGCCCCACCGCGCTCAGCGTTCCGCCACGTTCAGCGCGCCGCTGGGTCCGTGCTCACCTGCGCCGGCAGCGGCACCAGGTGAGCGGGACCGGCGGGCTTCTGCGTCGCGTTGGCCACGGCGATCTCGTACAGCCCCAGCGCGGCGGTCGCCCACCGCCCGGCCGCCGGCTCTCCGCGCAGCACGGTGGCTGCCGCGAGGACGAGCTGCATCCCCGTGCCCGCATCGATGTTCAGGTGCACCGGCATCGGGATCTTCCGCAGCACGCCGCGCTCGTAGTCGGTGAGCAGGCTGTACGCGCTCGCGCTCACGGCGACACCCGCCCAGAGGGCACGGGTGCGTGGACCCCACCCCAGCAGGGTCGGCACGCTCACGCACACCGCGGCGGTGGCGTAGTCCAGGAGGCCGTGGGTGCGCGTGGAGATCGGCAGCCGCGGGGCGAGCGGATCGCGGTGAGCGCGGTCGGCGGGTACGACGACCCCGTCCGCCGCGGCCCCGCTCACCTCGGCACCGTCCAGCTCCGAGATCAGGAAGGTGTGGATCAGGCGGGCCGCGATGTGCGGGGCCGCGTAGTGCACGTTGTGCGCCGCGCCCTCCACCACGACCAGCCGCCCCTGGGGCAGCATCCCCGTCACCCGCTCCGCCCACTCCTGCGACAGGGTCTGGTCGTGGCGTCCACGCACCACCAGCGTGGGTGCCTGCACCAGCGGCAGGCGCTCCTCGATCGGGTCGTCCACCGTGCGCGCCAGCTGGGCGAACACCCGAACACCGCGGGCGGAGGCGTAGTCGGCCTGGTAGACGGAGTTCAGCGACGGCGGCTCGAACAGCATGTTGCGCAGGACCCGCGCGTACTGCTTGACGGGCGAGCGGTAGGCCGGGTCGGGGGTGGGGCCCTCCAGCACCAGGCGCTCCACCCTCTCGGGGAAGCGGGTGGCCACTTCCAGGGCGACCTGCACACCGACGGAGTTGCCGAACAGGACCGCGCGCTGCAGCCCGGTGGCGTCCATCCACGCGATGAGGTGCTCCGCTTGTGAGCGCACGTCCGGACCGGCCGGCCGCTCAGCCCCCACGACGGGTCGGGTGCGCCCGAAGCCGGGCAGGTCGGGCGCCAGCACGCGGTGCCCGAGGGCGGCCAGCCGCCGGCCCAGCGGCGCGAAGTAGCGGCTGGACAGGCCCAGGCCGTGGACGAGCACGAGCGGGGTGCGCCAACCGGCCCCGATACCGCCCCCCCAGACACGGGCGTGCACCTCGACGCCCAGGGCGGGCACCTGCGTGCGCACCCGCTCAGGTCCTGGGCCACCACCGGTCTCGCCGCTGGTGGAGGCCCCCTGCCCGTGCTCCACGGACAGCTCCCCCGGGGCGTGTTCAGCGGAGGCGCCGGGGGTTGCGCTGTTCTCGGTCATCGTTCCTCGGTTCCTGAGCGCTGGGCGAGCGGGACGGGCCGGGCAAGGGGCGGGCGGGGTCAGCGGGCGACGACGCGCAACGTCCCCATCGAGGCGTCGGCGGCGCCGGGGATGAGCATGCCCGCCGCGACGCCGGAGCGCAGGTTGTCCACGGCCTGGGCGTCGAGGGCCTCACCGGGGGTCAGGGCGGGCACCCCGGGCGGGTACGGGCTGACGGCCCCGGCGGCGATGCGGCCGACGGCCTGAATCCCCGCGGACTCGACCGGCACTGAGCGGGCGCAGGTGGGGAAGAACGCCTTGTCCGCGCCGACGGCACCGGCCGTGAGCTCCTCAGCCTGGCTGGTGACGCCCTGGGGTGCGCGGCGGTCGTCCAGGCCGTTGAGGGTGAGGACGTCCGCGGCGAACACCTGCTCGCCCAGAATCGCGAGCGCCTGGGGGGCCACACCGAGGCGTTGGTGCCCGGGTGGGCCGAGGACCACGTCAGCGCGGTGGTGGAAGGCTTCGACGGCTCCAGGACAGGGTGCGGGAGTGGCCCGGCGCGTGCTGCTCCGATCACGTCGTCCGTCTGCAGGCGCTGTCCGCTGCCCCGCACCACGGACGAGGGTGCCAGTGTGCCCGCCGGGCCGGGCGCCGCTCGATGCTGCGAGGTGCGGCAGGCGGGGACGACGGGAACGGGTGTCAAGGACTACTGTTCGAGGACTGCGTCACCGCCGCGTCCCGACCCGTCAGGTGGGGTGCGCCGTGGTCCGGGTTGGAACCACAGCTCCCGCAGGTTCCGCCTCCGCGTTCGCGGCCGCGGGAACCGTCACCGCGGAGTCTCGGGATCGCCCGGTCTCCGTCCTCGGAGCTGAGGAGTCCCGATGAGCTGGACCGTGGACCCCGAGACCGCAGCGTCGAACGCCTGCGAGCTGTTCATCTCGCCGGGGCGGCCTTCCCGCAGGATGGGCACGGCCTCCCGGAAGGTGCGGCAGGACCCTTCCGTGCTCACTCCGGCCCCGACGGTGCACGAGCACCCGGCGAGCCGGCGGCGTGAGCTCTCGGTGCTGCCGGATCCGGGTGCGCCGGTGCCCACGCCGCACGAGGTGCGTGAGCAGGCCGACCGTTCTGCCGCCGACGCCGGTGCCGGCTGGCCGGTCCGAGGGGCAGGTCGCGAGGTGGAGGGCGCGAGGTGCAGGAGCGGTGGGTCCGCGCCGGTGCGGTCGGGGTGCGTCGTGCCAGGTGGTGCTTCGAGGGTGATCAGGTTTCGAAGACGTTCAGGTGAGGGGCGCGGCACTGCGTGTCCAAGGAGGAGCCGGTCGTGAGTCACGACACGGGTGGTGCGGACGAGGTCCGCATCACGTTGGCGCCCGATGCCGACGCGCTCGTTCGAGCTCGGCGCTTCGTGAGCTCGTGCGCCCGCCGGAGCGGTCTGGACGATGAGCGCGCTGACGACGTGGTGCAGGCGGCAGCGGAGCTGATGGCCGTGGGTGGACGGATCCGCCAGGTCCTGGCCCTGGCGGTGCGCGAGGAGCCGGACCAGCTGACCGTCAGGGTCGACCTGGCCGGGCCCGCCAGCGTCGAGGTGGGTGATGAGGCTGCGGGCTTGTTGAACGGGCTGAGCCGGCAGTGGGGTTGGCGTCAGCTGCCGGGGTGCACGCAGGTGTGGTGCGAGGTGGCCAAGCGCCACGTGCCGAGGCGCGTGTCAGGGGATCGATCGGCGATGTGAACGCGCCGCCGCCTTCGACGTCCGAGCGCGCGGGTGACACCTGACACGTACGGGCGCGGGCCCTCGTTCCAGGGCTCGATCCGTGCGCGGGTGGCGGACCAGCCAGCGCTCGACGGCCGGAGCCTTGTCGGTGGAGGCGCCTTCCAGCACCAGGTGCACGGCGGAGCGGGAGCGCCAGTTCGTCACCGTCGGGCGTCGGATGCCCAGTTCGGCGGCGATCGCAGCGTTCGACTTCCCCTCGGCTGCAGCCAGCACGATGCGGGTACGGACCGCCGGCCCCGCCTCGCTCGTCTGGCGCCTCGACCGCGAGCGCAGCTGGTCCCGCTCGGCACCGGACAGCGTGATGTGCGGCGGCTTCGGTCCTGGAGCACCCGGTGTGCGCCCACACCGGGAACCAGCGAGCACCTGTCGACTCAGGACACTGGTCGGTGACGTGCACCGGCGACGCAGCTGTGAACACCGGTCGGGGTCGGGGTCATCGCCGCGGTGCCGGGCCGCACCAGGCTCGCCCGGCGGCAGCGACCAGGCCGATGCCGACCACGGCGGCGAGTGAGGGCTTCGGCGACCACCGCAGCGCTGCGACGGCCGTGCCAGGAGGTGCGTCACGCTGCGGGTCGGACCCGGGGCCCGCAACCGAGGTCACCGGATCGGGGGAGTCTCCGGCGAAGGCGTCGAGCATCGCAGGAACGAAGGCCGCCGGTGGTGACACCGGTGTCCGGATCGGCCTTCTCGCAGGACCCGGCGCATCAGCTGGCTGTCGTCGGCGGCGAGCGCCTCAACCACGGCGGGGAAGGTGATCCGCAGTCGCACCACCCGGTGGCACTCACCTCCGCCCCGCAGTCCCGGGTCGCCCCCGAGCGCCTCCTCTCCAGCGCGGGGTGTCGATCCCGCCGCGCGCGGGTACGGCTCAGGCATGGCAACGAACGACGAAGTCCTGCACGCCGTCCGCGACGCCGACTACCCGGCCGGCAAGGACGCCCTGATCGCCACCGCGCAGGCGAGCGGCGCGAGCGAGGACGTGCTGAAGGCGCTGCGCACCCTGCCGCTGGCGGACTACGACAACGCGCAGGAGGTGGTCCGCTCCGTGCCCAGCGAGGAGGAGCCGGAGGACGCGCGCACCGCCGCCGAGCAGGCGCGGCTGAACTCCACCTCGCACATCGCCGCCGGTCAGCGCGAGGTGCCGCCGGACCCGACGGCCTCCTGACGTCGCCGCGGGGGCGCCCCGGTCAGCGCGCCGGGGCGCCCTCCGCGTCGAGGATGCGCTGCACGACGTCCGGGCCGAGGACGAACAGCTCCTCCCCGTCGCCGGGGGCCGCGACCGACAGGACGGTGACCCGCACCCCCGCGTCGTCGACGTCCACCAGGCACGCGCCGGAACCGCGCACCGCCCGCTCGGAGCCGTGCTCGACGAGCACGTCGGTGCGGTTGGCGACACCGGGCGCGACGACCGCGGTGAGCCCGCCGGGCAGCGTCGCCACGTAGGGGTGGTGGTAGTGCCCGCTGAGGACGGCGCGCACGTCCGTGCCGGCGATCGCGTCGAGCAGCCGCTGCGGTCCCTGCAGCTTCAGGCCCTCGTGCAGCACCGTCGGCGCCGGCAGCGGGGGGTGGTGCACCACCACGACCGACCCGAGCGGTGCGGGCTCGGCGAGCACCTCCCGCAGCCGGGTCAGCTGCTCGTCGCCGAGGACGCCGTGGCCGTGCCGGGGCACGGAGCTGTCCAGCACCACCAGCCGCAGCCCGCCGGCGTCGTGCACGGAACGCCCCGGGCCGAGGACCTGCTCGAACGGGCCGGGCAGGTCGTGGTTGCCCATCGCGAACGCGACGACCGCGGCGCCGTGCTCGCGGGCGAAGCCGCCCACGAGGTCCCGCGCGCTCTCGTAGGAGTGCACCGAGCCGTCGTCGGACACGTCGCCGGAGACGACGACCGCGTCCAGGGGGCCCACCCCGGCCAGGGACGCCAGGACGTGCCGCAGCACGGCCGTGGTGTCGACCCGCCCGCCGCCGTGCAGGCCGCCGGGGGCCATCAGGTGCGTGTCGGACAGGTGCAGCAGGCGGGTCACTCGCCGTCCCCGCCCGGTGCGCCGGCGGCGGTGTCCTCGGACTCGTCGTCCCCGCCGTTCCCGTTCCCGTTCCCGTTGTTGCCGTTGCCGTTGCCGTTGCCGCGGTTGCTGCTGCGGGTGGCGGCGCTGGACGGGTTGGCCGTCGCCTCGGACGTCGGGCTCGCCGTGTCCGTGGGGGTCCGCGTCGCGGTGGACGTCGGCGTGGGCGTGGCCGCCTCCTCCGGCGCCAGGACCACCTCGACGGAGGAGCCGGCGTCGACCGTGGCGTCCGCCGTCGGCGTCTGGCTGACGACGGTGCCCGGCTCGCCCTCCGCGCCGGGGTCGGTGCGGGCGTTGACGTTGAGGTTGCGGCCGTTGAGCTCGGCCTGGGCCTCCTCCAGCGTCATCCCCGTCAGGTCCGGGACGGTGACCTGCCCGCTGGCGATGTAGATCGTCACGGGCGTGCCCCGCTCGACGCTCGCGTCGGCGGCGGGGTCGGTGCGCACCACGGTGCCGGGCTCGGCGTCGGGGTCCTCGTCGGTGGGCTGGGCCGAGCCGGGGTCCAGACCGGCCGAGCGCAGCGCCGCCCGGGCGTCGTCCTGGCTGAAGCCCGTCACGTCGGGCACGGTGACGGCCTCCGGCCCGGTGGAGACCGTCAGCGTCACGGTGGAGCCGATGGCCGCGGGCTGCCCGGGCGCGGGGTCGCTGCTGATGACGTCGCCCTCGGCGACGGTGTCGCTGGCTTCCTCGACCACGGCGGACTCCAGCTGCGCCTGCTCCAGCAGGTCCTCCGCCTCCTCCTGCGAGACGCCCACGACCTGCGGCACGTCCACCGCGGTGGGCGACGACGTCGTGGAGGGGTCGGAGGCGCCGCCGCCGCCCATCTCCAGCAGCGCGTACCCGGCCGTGCCGATGCCGCCGAGCAGCACGAGCGCCAGCAGCACCCACGGCCAGCGCCGCTTGCGCTCGTCCTCGTCCGGCTGACCGGTGCGCGGCAGCGTGCCGGTCCCGCCGGCGCCCGCGGCCCCGGGCGGCGGCACCGGCGGCACCGCGGGCGTGACGCGGGTGGCGGCGGTGGGCGGGCCCGCCGTCGGCAGCGCCGTCGTCGGGTCCGCCGTCGGCACCGCGGTCGTCGGCGCGCCCGTCGGCGCGAAGCTCGCCCCGCGCAGCGGGCGTCCCTCCACGGCGCGGCGCAGGTCGTCGGCGAAGTCGGCGGCGCTCTGGTAGCGGTGCTCGCGGTCCTTGCTCAGCGCCATGAGCACGACCTGGTCCACGGCCGGCGGGATGCCGGGCGCGAGCGCGCTCGGCGGCTTCGGCTGCTCCGAGACGTGCTGGTACGCCACCGCGACGGGCGCGTCCCCGGTGAACGGGGGCCGGCCGGTGAGGATCTCGAACAGCAGGCAGCCGGTGGAGTACAGGTCGCTGCGGGCGTCGACGGTCTCCCCGCGCGCCTGCTCCGGCGAGAGGTACTGGGCGGTGCCCATGACGGCGGACGTCTGGGTGAGGGTGGCGGAGGAGTCGCTGACGGCGCGGGCGATGCCGAAGTCCATCACCTTCACCTCGCCCGCCGGCGTGATCATCACGTTGGCGGGCTTGATGTCGCGGTGGACGATGCCCTTGGTGTGGCTGTACTCCAGCGCCCCCAGCACGCCCTCGGTGATGGACAGCGCCTCGGTGGTGGACAGCGGGTGGTCGGTGCGCAGCACGTCGCGCAGCGTCCGGCCCTCCACGTACTCCATGACGATCCACGGCAGGTCCACCTGCGCGCCGCCGTGCTCCAGGACGTGGTCGGCCCCGGTGTCGTACACCGCCACGATCGAGGGGTGGTTCAGCCCGGCCGCCGCCTGCGCCTCGCGGCGGAAGCGCGCCTGGAACGACGGGTCGCGCGCCAGGTCCGAGCGCAGCAGCTTCACCGCCACCACCCGCCCGAGCCGGGTGTCGCGGGCGACGTGGACCTCCGCCATGCCGCCGCGCCCGAGGAGGGCGCCGACCTCGTAGCGCCCGCCGAGCACGCGCGGCGCCCTGCCCCCGCTGGTCGATGCGTCCGTCACTGCGCTCCCCGTCCCCGTCGTCCCTCGTCCGCCGCGGCGCCCGCGACCGTCCGCCGCTCAGCCATCGAGCGCCGCCTGCATGACCTGCTTCGCCACCGGCGCCGACAGCCGGCCGCCGTAGGCGCTGTCCACCGAGCCGCCGTCCTCGATGACCACCGCGACGGCCACCTCGCGGTTCTCGCCCTCCTCGTCGCGCGCCCACGCGGTGAACCAGGCGTAGGGGACCTGCCCCTCGCCGCGCTGCGCGGTGCCGGTCTTGCCGCCCACGACGGCGCCGTCGATCTGCGCGCGGGTGCCCGTGCCGGACTCGACGACGGCGCGCGTCATCTCCTGCAGCGCGTCGGCGGTGTCCTCGCTCACGGCGCGGCCCACCTCCTGCGGCGCGGGCTCGGCGATGACGTCGAGGGTCTTCGCCTCCCGCACGTTGGCGACGAGGTTCGGCTCCATGACGACCCCGCCGTTGGCGATGGCGGCGGAGACCATCGCCACCTGCAGCGGGGTGACCTGAACGTTGCCCTGCCCGATGCCGGCGTACGCCAGCAGCGGCCCGGTGGCGTCCTCGGGGAACCGGCTCTCCTCCACGGGCAGCGGGGTCGTCAGGGGCTGCTCGAAGCCGAACGCCCGCGCCTGCGCGTCGAGGGCCTCGGCGCCCAGGTCCAGCCCGAGCTGCCCGAACGCGGTGTTGCAGGAGGTGCGCAGCGCGTCGAGCAGGCTGACCCGGTCGTTGGGCCCGCACGCGGTGCCCTCGTCGTTGCTGAGGGTGTTGTCGGTCTGCGGCAGGTCCAGCTCCTGCGGCCCGGCCACGGGGGTCTCGGTGGTGTACTCGCCGCTCTCCAGCGCCGCCGCGGCGGTGATCAGCTTGAACGTGGAGCCCGGCGGGTACAGGGCGTCGACCGCCCGGTTCACCAGCGGGTCGTCCTCGTCGGCGAGGAGGGTCTCCCACGCCTCCCGCGCGGCCTGCAGGTCGTGGGTGGCCAGCAGGTCGGGGTCGTAGGTGGGGCTGGACACCATCGCCAGCACGTTCCCGGTGGACGGCTCGAGGGCGACGACGGCGCCCTTGCGCCCGTCCAGGGCGTCCCACGCCGCCTGCTGCACCTCGGGGTCCAGGGTGAGCGTGACGGAGGCGCCGACCGGGTCCGCACCGGTGAGCAGGTCCGCCAGGCGCCGGTAGAACAGCTCGTCGGCGGTGCCGGAGAGCACGTCGTTCATGGCGCGCTCGATGCCGGCGGCGCCGTAGAGCACCGAGTAGTAGCCGGTGGCGTGCGCGTACGTCGGCCCGGCGGGGTACTGGCGCAGGAACTCGTACGGGCTGTCGCCCGGCTCCTCGACGCGCACGCTGGCGGCCACCGCCTGCCCGGCGCCGACGAGGATCGGGCCGCGCTCGCGCCCGTACTCCGCGTACAGCTGGCGGCTGTTGCCCGGCATGGCGTTGAGCTCGCCGGCCCGCAGGAACTGGACCCAGGTGGTGGAGGCGAAGAGGGCGAAGAACAGGAACGCGACGACGGCCGAGAGCCTGCGCAGGGGACGGTTCACGGGATCCTCACCGCCTGGGTGACGCCGGTGTCGCCCGGCTCGGGGCCGTTGCGCACCTCCGCCGCGGGGCGGCGCGCCAGGTCGGAGATCCGCAGCAGCAGCGCCACGACGATCCAGTTCGACACCAGCGAGGAACCGCCGGCGGCGAGGAACGGGGTGGTCAGGCCGGTCAGCGGGATGACGCGGGTGACGCCGCCGACGACCACGAACACCTGCAGCGCCACCGAGAACGCCAGGCCCGCGGCGAGCAGCTTGCCGAACCCGTCGCGCACGCCGATGGCGGTGCGCATCCCCCGCTCCACCAGGACCGCGTACAGCAGCAGCAGCGCGAACAGCCCCGCCAGGCCGAGCTCCTCGCCGAAGGAGGCGTAGACGAAGTCGGAGTTGGCGAACGGCACGATGTCCGGCCGGCCGCGGTCCAGGCCGGTGCCCAGCAGCCCGCCGCTGGCCATGCCGTACAGGCCCTGCAGCAGCTGGTAGGCGCTGTCGGCGTTGTCCGCGTCGAAGGGGTGCAGCCAGATGTCCACGCGGCTGCGCACGTGCGACATGGTGGTGGCGGCGAACACGGCGCCGGCGGCGAACAGGCCCAGCCCGATGACGATCCAGCTGACCCGCTCGGTCGCCACGTACAGCACCGCCACGAACAGCCCGAAGAACAGCAGCGACGTCCCCAGGTCGCGCTGGAGCACCAGGACGCCCACGCTCGCCGCCCACGCCAGCAGGATCGGCCCCAGGTCGCGGGCCCGCGGCAGCCGCAGGAACAGCACCTTCGGCCCCGTCAGGGACAGCGCGTCGCGGTGCACGACGAGGTAGCCGGCGAAGAAGACCGCCAGCACGATCTTGGCGATCTCCCCCGGCTGGAAGGACAGCGGCCCGATCCCCACCCAGATGCGCGCGCCGTTGATCTCCTTGCCCAGCACCGGCACCAGCGGCAGCAGCAGCAGGACGAGGCCAGCGACCATCGCGGTGAACGTGTAGCGGCGCAGCACCCGGTGGTCGCGCAGCACGACCACGAGGGCGCCGGCGGCCGCGATCCCCAGCGCCGACCACACGAACTGCCGGGACGCCGCGGAGGTGCCCTCGGACAGGTCCAGGCGGTGGATCATCACCAGGCCCAGCCCGTTGAGCAGCGTCGCCACCGGCAGCAGGACCGGGTCGGCGTGCGGGGCGCGCCAGCGCAGCACCAGGTGCAGGACGACGGCGAGGGCGCCCAGGCCGCCGCCGTACGCGAACAGCCCGCCCGGCAGGGAACCGTGCTCGGTCAGGCCCACGACGGCCCACGCCCCGCAGGCGATGAGCACGGCCGCGACGACGAGCACCAGCTCGACGTTGCGGCGCGTGGTCGGGTACACGGGCAGGACGGTGGCCATCAGCCGACCCCTCCGCAGTCCTCGGCGGTCGCGTCGCCGGTGGGCTCCGCTCCCGGGGTGGTCGCGTCCGGCGCGCTGGTCGTGCTCGCCACCGCGCTCGTGACCTCGCTGGTCGTGGTGGTGGTCGTGGTGGTGGTCGTGGTGGTGGGCCCGGTGGAGGGCGACGCCGTGGGGGAGGCGGTGGGGGAGGCGGTGGTCGCCGGCCCCTGCGCCGCGGCCCGGCAGTCGGCGGCGATCTCCTCGAGCTGGGCGATCGTCTCGCGGGCGTCGCCGATCCCGGAGGCGCTGATGCGCCCGGTGACCAGCGTCGCGTACGTGCTGGGCAGGTCGCCCACGGCGATGTCCGTGCGCTCCACGACGCTGGAGGTGCTCACCGGCCCGATGTCCTGCGTCAGCCCCTGGAACAGGGCGACCCGAGAGCCGTCCACGCCCACGAAGTACTGCTGCTGGCTCCAGCGCCACCCGCCCCACGCACCGGCCGCGAGGAGCACCACCAGCAGCAGGGGACCGGCGATCCACCGCCGCCGCGCGCGCCGGCGGTGCTCCTCGTCCACCCGCGCCCCCGCGCCGGGATCGTCGTCCTCCTGGTCGTCGTCGCCCTCGGCGGCCGTGCGCAGGGCCGCGGCGCGCGCGGCCGGGGTGCCGGAGGCGCTGGAGCGGCGCGGCCGGTGGAAGGCGGCCGCGCCCACCACCTGCGGCGTCGTCGACGGCGGGGCGCCGCCGTCGAGCTCGACGACGTCGGCGACCACGCAGGAGACGTTGTCGGGGCCGCCGCCGCGCAGCGCCAGCTCCACGAGCCGCTCGCAGGTGGCGTCCGGCGGCTCACCGGCGGCCAGGGTCCGCTCCAGCGTCTCGTGGCTGACGACGCCGGACAGGCCGTCCGAGCACAGCAGGTAGCGGTCGCCGGGGCGGGCCTCGCGCACCGAGACGTCCGCGGTGTCGTCGTCGCGGCCCGTCAGCACCCGCATGATCACCGAGCGCTGCGGGTGGCGCTCGGCCTCCTCGGCGCTGATGCGGCCCTCGTCGATGAGCGACTGCACGTAGCTGTGGTCGCGGGTGAGCTGGGTCAGCCGCCCGTCGCGCAGCAGGTACCCGCGCGAGTCGCCGATGTGCGCCAGGACCAGCCGCGAGCCGGCGCGCAGCACCGCGGTGACGGTGGTGCCCATCCCGGCCAGCTCCGGCTCGTCGGCCACCCGGCGGCGCAGCTGCTCGTTGGCCGCCTCCAGGGCGTGGTGCAGGTGCTCGGCGGCGTCGTCGCTGCCGTGCGCCTCCCCGTCGAGGGAGGCCAGCTCGCCGACGGCCAGGGAGGAGGCGACGTCCCCGCCGGCGTGCCCGCCCATGCCGTCGGCGACGACGAGCAGGTGGGGGCCGGCGTACCCGGAGTCCTGGTTGGTGGAGCGCACCAGCCCGACGTCGGAGCGGGCGGCGTAGCGCAGGGCGATGGCCACCTGCTCACCTCCGCAGTTCGAGGACGGTCCGCCCGATGCGCAGCGGGGTCCCGGGCTCGAAGGGCACGGGGGTGCTCAGGCGCTCGCGGCCGAGGTAGCTGCCGTTGGTGGACTGCAGGTCCTCCACGAGCCAGCCGGTGCCGTCCGGCGCGGGGGTGATGCGCACGTGACGGGTGGAGGCGTACTCGTCGTCCAGCACGAGGGTGCAGTCGGCGCCGCGGCCGATGAGCACCGGCGCCTGGCCGAGCGCGATGGTCGTGCCGCGCAGCGAGCCCTCGACGACGACGAGGGTGGCGCGCTCGCGGCGCGGCGCGGGCGCCTCGGACGGCGGCTCGGCGCGGCGCTGCCGGCCGCGCTGGCGCTCGGTGCGGCGCGCGGTGACGCGCGTGCCGAGCAGGTCGGTGCGGAGCACGCCGACGACGGCGAGCACGAACAGCCACAGCAGGGCCAGCAGGCCGAGCCGCAGCACGGTCAGGGTGAGCTCGCTCACGGGCTCCTCAGGTCCAGCCCTCGTCGCGACGGGCCGCGCGGTAGACCGCGCGGGTGCGCCCGAGGGTGATCGTGGTTCCGTCGAACAGGTCGGTGGAGGAGATCCGCTCCCCGTCGACGAACGTTCCGTTGGTGGAGCCGAGGTCGACCAGGCGCGCTCCGGACGCGCCGACGCGGACCTCGGCGTGCCGGCGGGAGACGCCGGGGTCGTCGACGACGACGTCGGCCTCCGAGCCGCGGCCGATGACGGTGACGGCCTCGGTGAGGACGTACCCGCGACCGTCCACCTCCAGCTGCGGCCGCCCCGCCGTGGAGGTGCGGCCGGTGGCCGGGGCCACGCGCCCCTTCACGGTGGAGCTGAGGACGCGGAAGACGCCGGTCTCCAGGTCGTCGGCCTCGTGGAAGTCCACCCGCACGGGGCCGACGAAGGAGTAGCGCTGCTTCTCGGCGTGCTGGGTGACGGCGGCGACGAGCTCGTCGGCCAGCGTGTCCTGCCAGGAGGCGATCTTGTCGTGGTCGGTGCGGCCGAGCTCGACGATGAAGCTGTTGGGCACGAGGGTGCGCCCGCGCGCCAGCACGGCGGCGCGGTCGTCGAGCTCGCGGCGCAGGGCGCTGGCGACCTCCACCGGCTGCACCTCGCTGCGGAAGGCGCGGGCGAAGACGCCGTTGACGGCTCGTTCGACCCCGCGCTCGAACCGGTCGAGCACTCCCACGCGCCGCCCCCTCTCCGTCGTCCCCCGCTGCTCCGGCTCCCGCATCGTAGCCGCGCGGGGCTCGTCGGCCCCCTCGGCGGAGCGGGGGTGTCCGTGGAGGCCTCGTGGACCTGCTAAGGTCTTCATGTCTGCGCGAGTGGCGGAATAGGCAGACGCGCACGGTTCAGGTCCGTGTGCCCGAAAGGGCGTGGGGGTTCAACTCCCCCCTCGCGCACAGGGTGAAGGCCCCGGTCGATCTCGACCGGGGCCTTCGTCGTCCCCGGGGCTCGTCCGCCCGGACGGCCGACTCGCGGTGCCTCCACCTGCTCGGTCAGCGGACCCGGTCGTAGACCACCGCTGTCTCGCCGAGCTCACCGGTCTCCTGGAGGGCGAGCTCCCACCGGGACGAGGGGAGGCCGTCGTCGAAGAGACGGCGACCGCCGCCGGCCACCTCCGGGCAGATCATCAGGTGCAGCCGGTCGACGAGGTCCGCGGAGAGGGCGGCCTTGATGACGCTCGGTGAGCTGTTCACGAGGATGTCGCCCTCACCCGTCGCCTTGAGCTCGGCGATGACGTCGGCGACCGGAGCGTCGACCACGCGTGCCCCGGCCCACGGCGCGTCGCTCAAGGTCGTGGACAGGACCACCTTCTCGGTGTCGACCAGCCAGGTCGCGTAAGCGCGGTCACGCGGATCGGCTGACTCGTCGGAGGCCACCGAGGGCCAGTAGCCGAGGAAGCCCTCGGCGTTGACGCGACCGAGGAGGGCCGTCGTGGCTCCTGCGTGCAGGCGGCTGAGGTGCCGGCGCGCTGTCTCGGTCGTCGCGTACCGCACGATGGCGCCCAGGTCGGTCGGGCCGTCGGGCCCGTGGTAGCGCCCGTCGAGGGTGATGCTGATGTTCGCGGCCACCCTGCGGCCGGTCGCGGCTGTCATCGTGTGCTCCTCCGTCGGTCGTCGGGTCGTGTGCTGGTCGGCGGCCCTGCGGCCGCTCAGCGTCGTGCGTACTCGGTGACGACGACGCCGGACCGGTAGGGGGTGCTCGCGACGTGCTGGAACCGGCGCGGCTGGTACGGGCCCGCGAAGAGGGTGGGTCCCTCACCGAGCACCAGCGGGTTGACCTTGAGCACCAGGTGGTCGATCTCGTCGGCGAGCGCGGTCGCCAGTCGCCCGCCGCCGCACAGCCAGATGCCGGCGCCTCCCGCTGCTTTGAGGCGTCGGACCACCGCGGCGGGGTCTTCGGCGGTCAGCCGGATGCCGGGCGCGACCTCGTCGGGAGCCCGGGTGCGTGAGAAGACGATCTGCTCGTGCTGCGGGTACGGGTCGCGCAGACCGTGGGAGAACCCGGCGGCGTAGGTGTTCCAGCCCATCAGGACGGAGTCGAAGTGCCGGTGGTCCGCCTGCAGGCCGAGCGCGTCGAGAGCGGGCGCGGGCAACGTGTCGCGCCACTCCGTGAGGATCGTCTCGATGTGATCGCCTTCGACGGGGAAGGCGGAGAAGTCGCCGCCCGGTCCGGCGATGCGCCCGTCGAGGGAGACGGCGACGTAGTAAGTGAGTCGTCGCATGCAGCCACCCCTTCACGACAGATGTAGTGGTTGAGGAGAAGGTACGACACCCGTAGTGGTCGCGCTACCCTTTTCCCCGTGGTGCGCAACCCGCGACGGTGGCGGCAGCTCACGGACGCGGGGCTGAGCCTCCTCGCCCGTGAAGGTTCGCGCGGCCTGACGCACCGCGCCGTCGACGCGGCGGCGCAGGTCCCTCCAGGGACGACCTCGAACTACTTCCGTTCGCGCGCGGCGCTGCTCGAGGGGCTCGTCCAGCGGATCGGCGAGCGGCTCACCCCGGACCCCGGTCGTCTGGCGGAACTGCAGGCGCGACGACCTGGTCGTGAGTCGTTCGCCGACCACGTCCGCGACATCGTCGGGCGGCTCTCGACCGAGCGCGACGTGACCCTCGCGCTCCTCGAGCTGCGGTTGGAAGCGGCCAGACGACCCGAGGTCGCCGAGCTGCTGTCCGCGTGGCTCCGCGGTGCTTTCCTCGCCGATGTCGCCTACAACGAGGCGGCTGGGCTCCCGGGTGGTGCGCGGGAGGTGGCGTTGTTCCACTACGCGGTGGACGGGCTGGTGCTCGACCGGTTGACGACGTCGATCGACCCCTCGACGACGACCGACGAGGTGGTGGACCTCCTCGTCGCGCGGCTCCTGCCGTGACGGTGCCCGGGCGAGGACGGCGGGCGCGGACGCGGGAGGTCGACCGCCGGTGGGTCCGCCCGTCGGCGTGACGCGGTGAGCCGGTTGCCGGCTCCGGCCGGACGACCTCGCACCCGGCCTCGGCGCCGACCTCACGATCCGCGCTGCAGGGACGTCTGCTCAGTGCACGGCACGACGAACCGTCAGCGGCACGGCCGCAGGAGCAGAACAGGGAGCCACGCATGCCCCGCATCGCACTCGTCACCGGATCCACCCGCGGCCTCGGCCGCGCGACCGCCGACCGCCTCGCTCGCCGAGGCGATCACGTCATCGTCACCGGCCGCGGTGGGGCGGTCGCCCGCGAGGTCGCCGAGCGACTGCGGTCGGCCGGGCACCAGGCCGATCACCTCAGCCTCGACGTGACATCGCGGGAGAGCGTCGCCGGCGCCGCGAAGGACATCGAGGGGCGCTACGGGCGCCTGGACGTCCTCGTCAACAACGCCGGCACCCTCCCCGAGGCCACCGCACCGGGACCGCACCGGTTCACCGACCTCGACGCCTTCGCCCGGACCTTCGAGACGAACGTGATCGGTGCCGTCACCGTCATCGAGCACCTGCTCCCGCTCCTGCGTCGCAGCGAGGCCGCCCGGATCGTCAACGTCTCCTCGACCGTCGGGTCGCTGTCGGACCAGGCCGATCCCGACTCCCCGTACTACCGGATGGTCGTCCCGGGCTACCAGGCGTCCAAGGCCGCGCTCAACAGCATCACCATCGGCCTGGCCAAGCACCTGGCGGGCACCCCGGCCAAGGTCACCTCGGTCTGCCCGGGGTGGGTGCAGACCGACCTCGCGCCCGGGAACCGCGAGCGAGCCCCGCTGACGCCCGAAGCGGCTGCCGAGGTCGTCGTGCGCGCGGCGACCCTGCCGGCGGGAGCGCCGTCGGGGACCTTCATCGACGTCGACGGAACAGTGCCCTGGTGAGCACTCCGGTGCCTGCTCCCGCCGCCGGTCCCACCTGCGGGGCGACCGGGTCAGGAGGGCACGAGCACGTCGGCGAGGGCTGCGAGGCTCGGCGCGCGCAGGTCGAAGCGGTCGGCCGAGGCCGGAGGGTCTCCGACGGGCCTCTCCACGTACGCGGTGCGCATGCCGACGGCCTGGGCGCCGCGCAGGTCCCACGCGTGCGCCGCCACCATCAGCAGCCGGCCCGGTCCGCAGCCCACGCTCTCCGCCGCCAGCCGGTAGGTCCTGGGATCGGGCTTGTACGCGGCGACGTCGTCCGCTGAGAGGACCCGGTGCCAGCTCAGGCCGGCGCGGGCGTCGATGCGGGTGAGCGCTCGACGGCTCGCGTTCGACAGCGCGACCACGGGGAACGACGACGCGATCCGTGCGAGTGCTGGTGCGGAGTCGGCCCACGGGTCGAGTTCCTCACCCGCACGTGCCAGGAGGCGGACCTGCGCCGGGTCGTCGACGCCGGCTTCGGCCGCGACCCGTGCCGCGGCCTCGCGGGTCAACGCGGTGCTGCCGGCGAAGGGGCGTTCCCCCGCCCTGATCCTCTCCTGCTCGCTCTCGACGTGCGTGGTCCAGACGTCCAGGAGGTGCCTGACGTCCTCACCTCCGGCACCCGGGAGGGCGGCACGGATCCCGCGCTCGATGCCCGCGGGTTCATCGACCACGGTTCCGAGGACGTCGAAGACGACCGCTGCCAGCCGGTGTTCGGCACTCACGTCCGACCCGCACCCGGCTCGGTCCGACCCCGACGCCCGGGCTCCTCCCGGAGCCGAGGGCGCAGCGCGTCGTGGGCCCAGGCGCCGAGCGTGGTCGGCGTCGTGGTCGTGGCGTCGCGGGGTTGCTCGGGCACGAAGCCGTCGCGCAAGCCCGTCGACATGCCGAGGACGGCGTCGACCTGCTCGGCGCTCATCCCGGCGTCGGCCAGCGCTCGCCGGTAGGCGTCGTCCGGTACCTGCCGGACTCGAACCGGGTGGCCGGTGGACTCGGTGACGATGCTCGCGACCTGCTCCCAGCTGAGGTCTTCAGGACCGTGGACGCCCTGGACCCGCCGACCGGACCAGTCGCTCCGGAGCAGCCACGAGGTGGCGACCCGGGCGATGTCCACGGGCGCCACCCAGGCCATCGGTCTGCCGGTCGGCAACACCACCGGCACCTCACCGGCACGGAGGTCGTCGACCAGGGTGAGCAGGTTGGAGAAGAAGTAGCCGCAGCGCAGGTGCAGCACCGACGCGCCGGTGCCGTCGAGCAGCTCCTCGACCCTCGCGAGGCCGTCGATCTCGCCGGCGCCGTGCCGGAGCTCGGCTCCGACGCTGCTCTGGAGCACGACGCGCGCGACGGCTGCTTCGTCGACGGCTCCCGCGATCGACGTCCCGAAGCGCTCGTACTCAGCCAGTGGGTCCTCGGCGGACGTCGAGGGGACGGTCACGAAGAGCACGTCGGTGCCGTGGAGGCTGTCGGCCAGCGCCGCTCGGTCGGCGAGGTCGACGACGCGCAGCTCGACGTGGTCGCGGAGGTGCTCGTCGAGGCTCTGAGGGCGGTGGGCGAGGACGCGCGGGTGCACGCCCGCCCGCACCAGGTCCTGGACGACGTGCCGGCCCACGTTGCCGGAAGGAGCAGTGGTGGTGATCGTCATGGCGATGACGCTAGCGAGGGACGTGGCCGGATCACGGCCACGACCTCGTTAGCCTGCGCCCGTGGAGAGCGATGTGGCAGCACGCACGCTCCGCCTGCTCACCCTCCTGCAGGTCCGACCGACCTGGTCCGCCCGGGAGCTCGCCGACCGGGCGGGGGTCAGTCCGAGGACGCTCCGCCGCGACCTCCGCCGGCTCTCCGACCTCGGTTACGAGGTGGTGGGCAAGCCGGGCCCGGGAGGTCACTACCGACTCGCTGCCGGCACGCGGCTCCCACCGATGGTCTTCGACGACGACGAGGTGATCGCGTTGATCGCCGGCCTCCGCATGGCGGAGTCCGGGTTCGCCTCGGACGCGGCCACCCGGGCCATCGCGAAGCTCCGCACGGTGCTCCCGCGGAAGCTGGCGACGCTGGCTGAGGAGGTCGTCGACCACACCGAGACCGTGCGGCTGGACGAGCCCGCCCACGACGAGGACCTGCTGGCGGTGCTGACGACAGCGGCGGCCGCCGACCTCGCCGTCCGGTTCACGTACCGGGACCAGCACGGTCGTGAGACGCGCCGGCAGGTCGATTCGTCGCGGTGCGTCGTGGTGCGCGGCCGCTGGCTGCTCCTCGCGTACGACCTGGGCCGGGAGGACTGGAGGACGTTCCGCGTGGACCGCGTCCGCGACGTCGAGACGGGGAGCCCCGCCGTCCGGCGCTCCCCGCCGGCAGCGGACCTCGCCGACTGGCTCCGCACCGACTTCGGCCGGAACGTCCGCTGATCCGGGCTCGCCCGCGCTTCGCCGAGAACGGCTCAGCTGCGCGCTCGGACCGGGCCGTGCCGGATCGACGCGAACGGCCCCGGGTTCCCGGTCGCGATGCGTGCGCACCGCGCAGCGGGCGCCGTGGGCCGGCGAGGACCCGTGCGTCCCCGTCGACCACGATCGAGCCGGTGCAACCCCGGGGTGCTCCCCGTCGCCCGGTCCGCCACGCTGGCCGGTGTGGGCCTCATCGGGGTGACGGGTGCGACGGGACAGGTCGGCGGGCGCGTGGCGCGCGCCCTGACGGCGGCGGCGGTGCCGCAGCGGCTGGTGGTGCGCGACGCCGCCCGCGCTCCGGACCTCCCCGGCGCCGACGTGCGGGTGGCCCCCTACGCCGACGGCGAGGCGCTGCGGCACGCGTTCGACGGGGTGGACGTGCTGCTGCTGGTCTCCGCCTCCGAAGACGCCGAGCGCGTCGCGCTGCACCGCACCGCCGTGGAGGCCGCCGCCGCGGCCGGCGTGCGCCGCGTCGTCTACACCTCGTTCCTGGGGGCCGCGCCGGACTGCACCTTCACCTTCGGCCGCGACCACGCCGCCACCGAGGAGCTGCTGGCCGCGGCCCGCCTGCAGGCCACGGTGCTGCGGAACTCCTTCTACCTGGACGTGCTGCCGGAGTTCGTCGTGGACGGCGCGGTGCGCGGCCCGGCGGGCAGCGGCCGGGTGGGCGCGGTGGCGCGCGCCGACGTCGCCGAGGTGGCGGTGGCCGCGCTCCTCGACGAGGCGCACGCCGGGCGCACCTACGACGTCACCGGCCCGGAGGCGCTGAGCCTGGCGGACGTCGCGGCCACGATCACCCGGGTCACCGGTCAGCCGGTGGAGTACGTGGAGGAGACGGTGGAGGAGGCGTACGCGTCCCGTTCCGGCTACGGGGCGCCGGCGTGGGAGGTCGACGGCTGGGTGAGCACGTACACCGCGATCGCCGCCGGGGAGCTGGACGTCGTCACCGACGTCGTGCAGCGCCTGACCGGTCACCCGCCGCGCACCCTGGAGGACGTCCTCCGCTCCCGCTGACCCCGTTGCCGCCCCCACCCCCCTCCTCCGCGGTGATCAAGGAAGTGGCAACTTCCTTGATCACCGCGGGGGAGGGGGGTGGGGGCGAGGGACCTGGCGGGGTGGCGGGGCGCGGCCTAGCGTCGCCGGGGTGAGCACCGACCGCGAGCAGCAGCTGCTGGACCTCGTCGCCTCCACCCGCAACGGCGTGCTCGTCACGCTCAAGCGCGACGGCCGACCCCAGCTGTCCAACATCACCCACCACTACGACCCGGAGCGCCGGCTGGTGCGGGTGTCGATCACCGCCGACCGCGCCAAGTCCCGCAACCTCGAACGGGACCCGCGCGCCTCCCTGCACGTGAGCGCGCCGGACTTCTGGTCGTGGACCGTGGTGGAGGGCGACGCCGAGCTCGGCCCCGTCGCGCAGCGCACCGACGACGAGGCCGTCGAGGAGCTGGTGGACCTGTACCGGGCGCTGGCCGGCGAGCACCCCGACTGGGACGACTACCGCGCGGCGATGGTGCGCGACCGGCGCCGCGTGGTGAGTCTGCCGGTGGGGCGCGTCTACGGGCAGCTGCCCGGCTGAGCGACCAGGTCGGCGCCGACGCGGCCCGCTCGCCGCGGGTGCGGGGCGGGTGCGGCGCCCGGTGGTCCCCCCGGCCACCGGGCGCGGCACCGCGTCCCCCCCTCCGAGCCCAGCTCGCACCGCGGTCCCCCCGGTCCCGGCGCGAGTCCCCCCGGACTCAGCGACCACATCGCTGCCGGGTGCGGGAGCGTTACACGTCTCGCGCCACCTCTTCGGGGCGGTCCTCGCGCGCTGCGGTGACCGGGTGCGCTCGTAGGGTCGGCGGGTGCCCCGACCCCGCTCCGCAGACCGCGACCGCGACGACCGCGAGGACCTCGGCGGTGACCCGGCTGGTGGCGCTGGTGGTGACCTCGCCGCCGCCCTGCACCGCCTGCACGACGGCCCCTACGCGCGCTACCGCTCCCTGACGGGGCGGCGGTGGCCGCTGCTGCCGGGGGTCACGTTCGTGCTGGTGCGCGGGCAGGCGGACCCGTTCGCGCCGCCGAGCCGGTGCGAGGTGCGGGTGGACGCCGCCACCGCCGGGTTCGCGGGTCTGGGCCTGGACGCGCCCGCGCGCCGGCGCGCCCTGGCCGGGTACCTGGCGCGCGCGGCCCGCGACGCCGCCGGCCGCACCTTCCGCGTCGACGCCGGCGGGCAGGAGGTGCTGCAGCGCAGCTCCTGCGAGGTCGCGGCGGACGGCTCGGTGGTGCTGCGCTTCGGCTACCACCTGCCCGGGCCGCGCCGCCGGATCGACGGGCGCACCGCCGCCCGCGAGCTGACGGGGGCGCTGCCGGAGCTGGTGCGCTCGGCGCTGCTGGCGTCCGCGCTGGACGCGGACGAGGTGCGCGCCTTCGTCGACGCGGTGGAGGACGCCTCGGTGCTGCGCTCGCGGCTGCCGGCGCTGGGGCTGGTGGCGTTCGTCGCCGACGGGGCGGTCCTGCCGCGGCGCAGCGGCGTGGACCCGCGCCCGGCGCACGACGCGGTGCCGTTCACCAGCCCGCCGTCGCTGCGGGTGGAGGTGGACCTGCCGCACCGCGGCCGGGTGAGCGGGATGGGCGTGCGCGAGGGCGTCACGGTCGTCGTGGGCGGCGGCTTCCACGGCAAGTCGACGCTGCTGGCGGCGCTGCGGGCGGGGGTGCACGACCACGTGCCCGGCGACGGGCGCGAGCTGGTCGTGACGGTGGCGGACGCGGCGGCGATCCGCGCCGAGGACGGGCGGGCGGTGACGCGGGTGGACGTCGGCGCGTTCGTCTCCGGCCTGCCCGGCGGGCTGGACCCGCGCGACTTCACCACCGCCGACGCCTCCGGTTCCACCTCCCAGGCCGCCGCCGTCGTGGAGGCGCTGGAGGCGGGCGGCCGGCTGCTGCTCGTGGACGAGGACACGGCGGCCACGAACCTCATGGTGCGCGACGCGCGCATGCAGGCGCTGGTGGCGAAGGGCGCCGAGCCGCTGAACCCGTTCGTGGACCTGGTGCGCTCCCTGCACACCGACCACGGGGTCTCGACGGTGCTGGTGGTGGGCGCCTCCGGCGACTTCCTCGACGTCGCGGACCGGGTGCTGCTGATGCGGGAGTTCCGCTGCGAGGACGTCACCGAGCGGGCCCGCGAGGTGGCGGCGACCCCGACGGGCCGGGCCGTGGAGGCGGGCGGGTTCCCGCCGGTGCGGCACCGGGTGGTGGACCCGCGCTCGCTGGACCCGCGCGTGCGCGAGCGCCGCAAGGTCGGTGCGCGCGGCACCGACGCGCTGCTGTTCGGCGAGCACGACGTGGACGTGCGGGCGGTGGTGCAGTTCACCGACCCCTCGCAGGTGGCGGGGGCCGGGTACGCGCTGGACCACCTCGTGGCGGCCGGGCACCTGGACGGGCGGCGGACGCTGGCGGCGGCGCTCCAGCTGCTGGCGGCGGACCTGGCCGGTCCGGTGGAGGGGTGGACGGGCGGGGCGAGCGCGGACGTGGCGGTGCCGCGCCCGCACGAGGTGGTCGCGGCGCTGAACCGCCTGCGCGGTGTCCGGGTCCTGGCCCTGCGCGACACCCCCGGCGGCTGACCCGCCCACCCCCTCCCCCGATCCCCTCAGTGATCAAGGAAGTGGCCACTTCCTTGATCACCGAGGGTTGGGGACGGGGGGTTCGGGTGGCGGGGGAGGGGCTGCGGGCGCAGGGTGGTGAGGCGTGAGCACCCCGGACCAGAGCACTCCGAACGACCGCACCCCGGACGACGCCGCGATCGCCGGCACGGACGACGTGACCCCGGACGCGAACACCCCGGACCCCGGCCCGCAGCCGTCCCCGCCGCGCACCGCTGACGACCCGCTGGGCGTGACCGACGACGCCTCCGCCGGCACCGGTCAGGGCGACCCGCTGGCCGGCGTCCTCATCGACGAGCGCGACGCGCAGCAGGCGGTCTCCGCCGACGAGTAGCCGTCCGGTTCAGGCCCCGGGCGCGTCGCGGCGCGCACCGGGGGCCTGCTGCTGCGCGAGCAGGTCGCGGATCTCGGTGAGCAACCGCACGTCCTCGCTGGGCGAGGCGGGTGCGGGCGCCTGCTCGTCCTTGCGCAGCGCCAGCAGGCGGTTCACCGGCGTGATGACGAGGAAGTACACGACGGCCGCGACGATGAGGAAGTTCAGGACGGCGCCGACGACCGAGCCGACCTGGATGCCCGCCACGGGTGCGCCGCCGACCTCGCGCAACGGCACCACCCACGTGCCGGCCAGGTTCGGCCCGCCACCGACCAGCGCGATGAGCGGGTTGATGAGCCCTTCGACGACGGACGTGACCACGGCGGTGAACGCCGTGCCGATGACGACGGCCACCGCGAGGTCGATGACGTTGCCGCGCAGGACGAAGTCGCGGAAACCGGTGACGAGCTTCACGGGGGCCTCCTCGGGCCGCGGGGTTCGGGCACTGGGACCCTAGGGCCGTGGCGGGTTCGGGTGCGAGCGGTGGTCGCGGCGGTGTCGTCGTGGTGGGGCTGGGTGCGGCGGGTGCGAGCCTGGCGTGGCGGCTGGCGGGTTCGGGTGTTCCGCTGCGGGTGGTGGAGGCCCCGGCGGGTTCGGGCCGGCGCACGCAGTCGCGCACCTGGTGCACGTGGGGCGCTGCGGGTCCGGGGCCGTTCGGGCACCTGGTGTCGGCGCAGTGGCCCAGGGTTCGCCTGGTGCCGGAGCGCGGGGACGACGTCGTCGCCCACCTGGGCGGCTGGCGGTACCGGATGCTGAGCTCCGAGGACCTGGACGTCGCGGTGCGCGAGCGCCTGCGGGCGGCGGGCACCGCGGTGGAGGAGTTCGTCGTGGACGACCCGGCGGACCTGCGCGAACCGGGGTGGACGGTCGTGGACACGCGTCCGGTCCCGGTTCCGCGCACGGGCCGCACGCTGCTGCTGCAGCACTTCCTGGGCTGGCGGGTCCGTGCCGCGCGCCCCGCGTTCGACGCGTCGACGGCGACGCTGATGGACTTCAGGGTTCCCCAGCCGGCGGGCGGGGTGGCGTTCGGGTACGTGCTGCCCACCTCGGCGCACGAGGCCCTCGTGGAGTACACGCAGTTCTCGAGCGCGGTGCTGACCCGCGAGGAGTACGAGCGGGAACTGCGCGACTACCTGCAGCGCAGCGGGATCGGTGAGGTGCAGGTGCTGGGTGAGGAGCAGGGGGTCATCCCGATGACGGACGCGGAGTTCGGGCCGTCGCCCGTGGCGGGGGTGCTGCGCTGGGGTGCGGCGTCGGGTTCGGTGCGCCCGTCGACGGGGTACGCGTTCAGCGCCCTGCAGCGGCAGGCGGACGTCCTGGCCGAGCGGGCGCGGGCGGGTGCGCCGCTGGTGCTGCCGCCGGCGCACCGGCGCCGTCACCTGCTGATGGACTCGCTGGTGCTGGAGGCGCTGGCCCGCGGCCGGCTGGACGGGGCGGGGTTCTTCGCGGGGTTGTTCGCCCGCAACCCGGTGCACCGGGTGCTGGGTTTCCTGGACGGCGGCACGGGCCCCGCGGACGACCTGCGCCTGATGGCGTCGTCGCCGCGGGGGCCGATGCTGCGCACCGTCCTGGGGAGGGTGGTACCGGTCAGGCGTTGAGGACGGCTTCGACGTCGAGCTCGAGGTCGACCTTGTCGGCGACGACGAGGCCGCCGTTGTCGAGCTTGGCGTCGAAGAGGATGCCGAAGTCGCGGCGGTCGATGCGGCCCTTCGCGGAGAACCCGGCGCGGGTTCCGCCGTAGGCGTCGGGGCCGAAACCGGAGACCTCGAGCGCGAGCGTCACGGGGCGGGTGACGCCCTTGAGGGTGAGGTCGCCGGTGAGCTGGAACTCCTCGCCGTCGTGGGTGAGGGCGGTGGAGGTGAACGTCGCCGACGGGTGGGTGGCGACGTCGAAGAAGTCGGCGCTGTGGACGTGCGCGTCGCGCTGCTCGTTGAACGTGGTCAGCGAGGTGACGTCGACGGTGGCGGTGACCGTGGAGCGGGTGGGGTCCTCGGCGGTGACGAGCTCACCGGACACGGCGCCGAGCCGGCCGCGGACCTTGCTGACGGCCATGTGCCGCACGGTGAAGGACACCTCGGAGTGGGAGGCGTCGATGGTCCAGGTGCCGGGCAGGTAGCCGGGCACCGCGGGGAGCGCGGGGAGCGCGGCGGGGGTGGGCAGGGTGGCGGTGGCCGCCCCGTTCGCGGTGCTCGTGGTGTCGTTCTTGCGGCCGAACCAGGCCATGGTGGTCTCCCCAGGTCGTTGAGTGTTCAACTTCTAGGTCGACCATAGCCCCTCTTTCCTTCAAAGCGCAACTACCTGCGCCCACCCTCCCCCTCGGTGATCAAGGAAGTGGCAACTTCCTTGATCACCGAGGGGGAGGGGCGGGGTGGGGGAGTGGCGCGGGTCAGACGACCGTGCCGCGCTCGAAGAACCAGGCGACCGTCAGCGCCACCGGGTCCACCGAGCCCTCGTGCACGGTGCCGCGCGCGCCGTCGGCCGCCGCCCGGTACGCCGCGGTCAGGGCCGACACCGCCGGCACCCCGGCCGCGTCGGCGTCCGCCAGCGCCCGTGCCGCCGGGGCCATCGCCCGCAGCACCGGGGCGCCGCCGCCGGTGCCGGCCACGCCCACGTGCTCGGCCGCCAGCGCGAGCTCGCGGGTGCCCACGTCGCCGGAGCACGCCTGCGACAGCTCCCCGAACCACCTCGCCAGCGGCTGCAGCGGCCCCTGGACCCGCCCGGCGCCCCGGGCCACCGCGCCGAACAGGTCCGCCGGCGGCGCGCCGGGGGGCAGCGCCCCCACCTCGTCGTCGGCCGCCAGCACCGTCTCGACCAGGGTGGCCGCGACGCCGTCCAGCTCACCTCGCCGCGCCAGCACCTGGTCCCGGAACCCGGTCCACCACGCCAGCACCCGGCGCGCGTCCAGGTCGGCCGCGCGCGTGCCGCGCACCGGCCGCACCGGCCTGCCGTCGTGCAGGACCTCCAGCAGGTCCTCCGCCGTCTTCGCCCGAGCGTCCACGTCGACCTCCTCATCGAGGGGTCCGAGCGTGGCACCGGCGGCAGGTGGTCGCCACTCGGCGCGTGAGGGGCCGGTCACCCCTGACACACCCGTCACTGTGAGTGACGAGCTTGTCGTCGATCCGGTGCTCAAGCGTGCGGCGAGCGGGACCGATGGCTCTGGTGTCGGTGACGCTCCGTCCCGATCACGTCTGGAGGAGAATCACCGTGTCCGCTGCCCGCGCCCTCGCCGCCCTCGCCCTCGCCGGTTCCGTGCTCGCCGGGTCCGCGGCCCTCGCACCCGCCGCCTCCGCCGCGCCGAAGGCCCCGGTGAAGATCACCACCACCGTGAAGACCACCGTGGAGAGCGGTCACCTGCGGAACGTCTCCACCGGTCACCTGCGCGACGTGTCCACCGGTCACCTGCGGAACGTGTCCACGGGCCACCTGCGCGACGTGTCCACCGGTCACCTGCGGAACGTGTCCACGGGCCACCTGCGCGACGTGGCCACCGGTCACCTGCGGAACGTGGCCACGGGCCACCTGCGCGACGTGGCCACCGGTCACCTGCGGAACGTGGCCACGGGCCACCTGCGCGACGTGGCCACCGGTCACCTGCGGAACGTGGCCACGGGCCACCTGCGCGACGTGGCCACCGGTCACCTGCGGAACGTGGCCACGGGCCACCTGCGCGACGTGTCCACCGGTCACCTGCGGAACGTGTCCACCGGTCACCTGCGCTGACGCGCGCGGCTCACCGCCGCAGCCGGTCCTGCAGCACCAGCGCGGCCGCCCCCACCGCCGGGGCGGTGGCCGCCGCGCTGGAGACGGTGACGGTGACGTCGCGCCGCCACGACCGCCGGCCCGCCGGGCCGAGCCGCTCCTGCACCGCCCGCCCGTAGACGGACGCCGCCGCCGCGAAGCCGGGACCGGTCAGCACCAGCAGGTCGACGTCGAGCAGGTTCACGACCGACTCCGCCGCGGCCGCCACGAACCGCGCGGAGCCTTCGAGCAGCCCCCGGCAGGCGCTGCCGCCGGCGCGGGCCGCGCGCGCCACGGCCGTGAAGTCGGCGACGACGTCGCCCCGGCCCGCCGGGTCCAGGTGGGCCTCGGCCCGCGCCGCGGGATCGGCCAGGGCGGCGCCGACGACGGCGGCGGGTCCCGCGAGGACCTCCAGGCAGCCGCGCCCGCCGCACCGGCAGGTGGGACCGTCCACGTCGAGGCAGACGTGACCGAACTCCCCGGCCGCGCCGTGCGTGCCGCGGTGCGCGGTGCCGGCCAGCACGATCCCCGCCCCGAGGGTCGCGCCCATGCAGAGGGCGGCGAAGGATCGGGCCGGGTCCACGCGGGCCACCCAGTACTCCCCGACGGCGGCGGCGGTGGCGTCGTCCTCGACGTGCACGGGCCGCCCGGTCACCTCGCGCAGCGCCTCGCACGGCTCGTCGTGGGAGCGGCCGGGCGGTCCGCTGCGCACCAGGCCCACGCCCAGGCAGCGCTCGCGGTCGACTCCCGAGGCGGAGAACAGCAGGTCCACCTGGCGCGCCACCCGTCGCGCGAGGTCCGCGCCGTCGGCGGTGCCCGCGGTGGGCACGCTGCTGCGGGCCAGGACGCCGCCGGTCTGCCCGGCGAGGACGCAGGTGGTGGCGGTGGTGGCCAGGTCGACGCCGACGGCGGTCCGCCCGCCGGGGTCGAGCTGGAGCAGGACGCGGGGTTTGCCGGCGGTGGGGCTGCGGCCGCTCTCGACGACGACGCCGTCCTGCAGCAGCCGCCGCACCGCGGTGGACACCGACGCCTCGGTGAGCCCGGTGAGGGCGGCGAGCTCCACGCGGCTGACGGGCCCGGTGGCGCGGATGGCGTCGAGCAGCCGTTCGCGGGCGCGCGGCCGGCGCGGGGTGGCGCGCTCACCCTCGCCGATGGTCGTCACGGCGTCCGGGGTTCGGGCACGTGGCAGCTCCTTCGCGGCCGGGCGGGGAACCGCCGAGGGTTCCGGCGGTGGGGGCACGGTAGCCGTGCGCAGCCGGTGGTGGCAGATCGTTGACACCCTAAGTCAAGCAGGTTAAGAATTGCGGCCAGGCAGGCCGTGCCCGTCCACCGACGCCGATGGGGGCGCCCGTGGAACGGCCTGGCGCTCGCACCGCCGCGACGTCGCGGCGACGGAACGAGGAACGCTCATGCCCCTCTTCTCCCCCCGCCGTGGCCCGCGCCGGACGCTGACGGCCCTCGCCGCGGGATCCGCCGCGTTCGCCCTGCTCGCCACCGGCTGCTCCGGTTCGGACGACGCCGCCGGTGACAGCTCCAGCACCCTGGTCGCCTACACCGGTCAGGCCGGTGACTACCAGCAGAACTTCAACCCCTACGCCCCCTCCTCGATCGGCGGGCAGGGGACGATCTTCGAGCCGATGTTCTTCATCAACAAGGCGCAGGAGAGCGAACCGGTCCCCCTGCTGGGCACCGAGTACTCCTGGAACGAGGACGGCACCCAGCTCAGCGTGACCCTGCGCGAGGGCGTGACGTGGTCCGACGGTGAGCCGTTCAGCGCGCAGGACGTCGCCTTCACCTTCGACATGCTGAAGAACACGCCGGGCATCAACGGCACCGGCTACGACGGGACCGTCGCCGTCGTCGACGACACCCACGTCACCTTCACCTGGGACGCCCCGGCCTACACGTCCGGCCCCGACGTCCTCAGCCAGGTCTACATCGTTCCCGAGCACCTGTGGAAGGACATCGATCCCACCACGGACATCATGGAGGAGCCCGTCGGCACGGGCGCCTACGAACTGGGCGACTTCAAGCCGCAGGCGTTCACCCTGGTCGCCAACGAGGACCACTGGGGCGGGGCGCCGGAGGTGAAGACGGTCCGGTACGTCGCCCTGTCCGGGAACCAGGCCGGTGCCGACGCCATCGCCGGCGGGACCATCGACTGGCAGACCGGCCCGGTGCCGGACATGCAGAACGTGAACGAGAACTTCCCGTCGTACGACACGGGCACCGCTGCGCAGAACCAGATGGTGCTGGGCACCTGCGCTAACGTCGCGCTCGGCTGCACCGGCCCGCAGACCGACCCCGCGGTCCGTCGGGCGCTGTTCTACGCGATGGACCGCACGCAGCTGAACAAGCTGGCGTTCCAGGACACCGCCGCCGAGATCTCGCCGACGTTCGCGCTGACCGCCACGCAGGAGTCCACGATCTCCGACGCGGTCGAGCCGAAGGTCGCCCCCGACGGGCCCGACCTGGCCGAGGCGTCGCGGATCCTCGAGGGGGCCGGCTACGTCAAGGGCGCCGACGGGATCTACGCCAAGGACGGCCAGCGGCTGTCGATGACCATCGAGGTCGTCACCGGCTGGACGGACTACATCACCGCCATCCAGACGATCTCCCAGCAGGCGAAGGCGGCCGGCATCGAGGTCCAGGCGGCGCAGTCCTCCTGGAACGAGTGGACCGACAAGCGCATGAAGGGCGACTTCCAGCTCGCCATCGACTCGCTGTGGCAGGGCCCGTCCCCCGACCCGTACTACCTCTACAACTACTTCTACGCCGGTGAGATGACCGCCCCCGTGGGTGAGAAGTCCCCCGGCAACAACTACTCCCGCTTCTCCGACCCGGCCGTCGACGCGGCCCTGGAGGCGCTGCGCGGCCTGCCGCCGGAGGACGAGGCGGGCCGGCAGGCGCAGTTCGACGTCATCCAGACCACGATCGTCGACCAGATGCCGTACATCCCGATCCTCACCGGCGGCACCACCAGCGTCTGGAACGTGGAGAAGTTCTCCGGCTGGCCCACGGACGACGACCAGTACGCGTTCCCGGCGGTGTGGTCCGCGACCGACGCCGCGCAGATCCTCAAGAACCTCACCGTCAACGGCGGCTGAGCCGTGAACTACCTGCTGCGCAAGCTCGGCTTCTACGCCGTCGCCTTCTGGGCGGCGCTGACGCTGAACTTCCTCATCCCGCGCCTGCTGCCCGGCGACCCGGTGGACATCCTGCTCGCCAAGCTCAGCCAGCGCGGCGCCACCGTGACGCCGGAGACGCGCAAGGCCTACGCCACCCTGCTGGGCGGCGACACGGGCCAGCCGCTGATCCAGCAGTACTGGACGTACCTGACGAACATCGCCCGCGGCGACCTGGGCACGTCCATCAGCTACTTCCCCGCACCGGTGACGGAGGTCATCGCCGCGTCGATGCCGTGGACGCTGGTGCTCGTGGGGATCGCGACCGTGCTGGCCGCCGTCCTCGGTGTCGTGCTCGGTGCGATCGCCGGGTGGCGCCCGGGCAGCTGGCTGGACTCCCTCGTGCCGTCCACGACGCTGCTGGCGGCGGTGCCGTACTTCTGGCTCTCCCTGGTGCTGGTGTACGTGCTGGCGCGGCAGCTGGAGCTGTTCCCCTCCCAGGGCGGCTACGACGTGGTGCTGACCCCCGGGTGGAACCTGGAGTTCATCCGCTCCGCCGCCTACTACGGGTTCCTGCCGGCCCTGACCATCGTCGTCGGTTCCGTCGGCGGCTGGCTGCTGGGGATGCGCAACATGATGGTCTCCACCCTCTCGGAGGACTACGTCCTGACCGCGCGGGCGAAGGGCCTGCCCGCGCGGCAGGTCATGCGGAACTACGCGGCGCGCAACGCCGTGCTGCCCTCCATCGCCGGCTTCGCCATCGCGCTGGGGTTCGTGGTGTCCGGGTCGGTGGTGACCGAGCAGGTGTTCTCCTACCCCGGCATCGGCTCGCGCCTGCTGGGCGCCGTCACCAACAACGACTACGCGCTCATGCAGGGCGTCTTCCTGTTCATCACGCTGGCCGTCCTCGGCGCGAACCTCGTCGTCGACCTGCTGTACGGCCTCATCGACCCGCGCACGCGGGCCCGGTCCTGAGCGCGCCGGCGATCCGCGGAGGAGACATGACGAACACCCAGCCCCTCACCGAGCCGGTGGCGGAGCGCCCGCCGCAGGCCCGCCCCGCCACCCGGCCGAAGGCCGCCTGGCGGCTGATGCTGCCCACGATGACGCCGTGGCTGGCCACCGGCCTGACCCTCGTCGCCGGCATCGCCCTGTTCGGCCTGCTGGCGCCGCTCCTCGTGGGCGACCCCGACCGCATCCGCGACGTCGGGCTGACCGGGCCGTCCGGCGAGCTGTGGCTGGGCACCACCCAGACCGGCCAGGACGTCTTCGCGCAACTGGCGTTCGCCACCCGCGGCTCGCTGCAGATCGGCCTGATCGTCGGGGTGCTGGCCACGGTCCTGTCGGCGTTCTTCGGCATCTACGGCGCCTACCTGGGCGGGGTGGCCGACGAGGCGTTCTCGCTGCTGTCGAACGTGTTCCTCGTCATCCCCGGCCTGCCGCTGGTCATCGTCATCTCCGGGTTCGTCCCCCGGGAGAGCCGCGGGCTGTGGACGATCGCGGTGGTCCTGGCCCTGACGAGCTGGGCCGCCTCGGCGCGGGTGCTGCGGGCGCAGACCCTCTCGGTGCGCAACCGCGACTACGTGGCCGCCGCGAAGCTGTCCGGCGAGCGGCCGTGGCGGGTGATCGCGGTGGAGATCCTGCCGAACCTGCTGCCGGTGCTGGCCTCCCAGTTCGTCTTCGCCGTCATCGCCGCCGTGCTGGGGGAGGCGGGGCTGTCCTTCCTGGGCCTGGGCGCCTCCGGGTCCTCGACGCTGGGCACGATGCTCTTCTACGCGCAGAACGGTTTCGCCCTGCCGCTGGGGGCGTGGTGGTGGTTCGCCCCGCCCGGCCTGGTGATCGCCCTGTTCGGCACCGGTCTGGCCCTGATCAACTTCTCCATCGACGAGATCGTCGACCCGAAGCTGAAGAACGCCCGGCTGCACCGCCGGCGCACCCGCCTGGCGGCGAAGGGCGGTGCGGCGTGAGCGCCACCACCGACCGGCACGCGGGCCCCGGCGCGGTGGTCGTCAGCGTCCGCGACCTCAGCGTCGTCTACGAGACCGAGCAGCCGGTGACGGCCGTGAAGGGCGCCACCCTCGACCTGCACCGCGGGGAGATCCTGGGCCTGGCGGGGGAGTCCGGCTGCGGCAAGACCACCCTGGCGTACGCGGTGAACCGGCTGCACCAGCCGCCGGCGCGCATCGCCTCCGGGTCGGTGACGTTCCACGACCGCGACGGCAGCGACGTGGACGTGCTCGCCCTGGCCGACGAGGAGCTGCGCCGGTTCCGCTGGGCGAAGCTGTCCATGGTGTTCCAGGGGGCCATGAACGCCCTGAACCCCGTGCGCACGATCGGCGCGCAGCTCGACGACACGCTGCGCGCCCACGACACCTCCCTGGACCGGCGCGCCCGCCGGGAGCGCTGCGCGGACGTGCTGACCCGGGTGGGCGTCGATCCCGGCCGCCTGCGCTCCTACCCGCACGAGCTGTCCGGCGGGATGCGCCAGCGGGTGATGATCGCCATGGCGATGCTCCTGGAGCCCCAGGTGATGATCATGGACGAGCCCACGACGGCGCTGGACGTCGTCGTGCAGCGCGACATCCTGCGCGAGATCGTCCGGCTGCGCGACGAGCTCGGTTTCGCGGTGGTGTTCATCACGCACGACCTGCCGCTGCTGCTGGAGATCAGCGACCGCATCGCCGTCATGCTGCGCGGGGAGGTCGTCGAGCTCGACACCGCGCAGAACCTCTACCGGAACGCGAGCCACCCCTACACGCGCAAGCTGCTGGGTTCCTTCCCGAGCCTGCACGGCGAGCGCGGCGGTTTCGTGCGCACCGGCCCGACCGACGAGGAGGAGCTGCGGTGACCAGCGTGCACGTGCGGGGCCTGACGAAGGACTACCGGATCCGCGACGGCCTGCGCCGCCGCCGCCTGCGGGCGGTGGACCGGGTGAGCTTCGACCTGGTGCCCGGGCGCACCGTGGCGCTGGTCGGGGAGTCCGGGTCCGGCAAGTCCACCATCGCCAAGGTGCTGACCCGCCTGGAGGCGCCCACGTCCGGCAGCGTCGACGTCCGCCTCGACGACGGCACGCCCGTGCGGGGCCCGCTGTACCGCCGGAACGTGCAGATGGTGTTCCAGGACCCGTTCGCGTCCCTGAACCCGTTCCACACCGTGGAGCACCACATCGCCCGCCCGCTGCAGCTGCACGGGCGCACCCGCGGCACCGAGCGCACCCGCGAGCGGGTGCTGGAGCTGCTGGAGCGCGTGAACCTCACCCCGGCCGCGGACATGGCCGTGCGCCGGCCGCACGAGCTGTCCGGCGGCCAGCGCCAGCGCGTCGCCATCGCCCGCGCCCTGGCCCCGGGTGCGCAGGTCCTCGTCGCCGACGAGCCCGTCTCGATGCTCGACGTCTCCATCCGCCTGGACGTGCTGAACCTCATGGGGCGCCTGCAGCGCGAGGACCGCCTGGCGGTGCTGTACATCACGCACGACCTGGCGACCGCCCGGCACTTCTCCGACGAGGTGCTGGTGCTGTACCGCGGTCGCGTCGTCGAGCGCGGACCCGCCGACGACGTCATCCTCGACCCGCACCACGACTACACGAAGCTGCTGGCGGCGGCCGCGCCCGACCCGGAGCGGCCCGGCCGCGTCGCCGCGGGCGAGGCGCTCGTCGACCGCGACGCCATCGACGACTCCGTCTGCTACGACCACCGCACCCGGTCCTGGGTGCACATCGACGACGCCGCGGCCACCGCCGCCGGCGCCGCCCACGACGAGGGAGCCGCGAGCCGTGCTGGAACGTGAACTGGACCGCGGGTGGACCCTGCACCGCGCCGGGGGCGAGGCGCCCGCCGAGGTCGCCCGAGCCCTCGACCGCGCCCCGCTGGACGTCACCGTCCCCGGCACCGTGCACACCCACCTGCTGGACGCCGGCCTGATCCCCGACCCCTACCTGGGCGAGAACGAGGCGGCCCTGGAGTGGCTGCACCGCACCGCCTGGGAGTACCGCCTCGACCTCGGCGGCGTGCCGGGCGCCGGGCCGCCCGCGGACGGCGAGCGCGTGGACCTGGTGTTCACCGGGCTGGACACGGTCGCCACGCTCACCCTCGGCGGCGCGGAGCTGGGCCGCACCGCGAACATGCACCGCACGTACCGCTTCGACGTCACCGGCGCCCTGCGCGCCGGCGCCACGGAGCTGCGCGTGCGGTTCGACTCGGCGCTGGAGCACGCGGAGGCGGTGGAGAAGGAGATCGGTTCTCGGCCCCGCGCCTACGACCACCCGTTCAACGCCGTGCGCAAGATGGCGTGCAGCTTCGGGTGGGACTGGGGGCCGGACCTGCAGACCGCCGGGATCTGGCGGCCGGCGCTGCTGCAGCGCTGGCGCACCGCGCGGCTGGCCGCCGTCCGGCCGCTGGCCACCCTGGACGGCGGCACCGGCCGGCTCGCCGTGCACGTCGACGTGGAGCGCTCCGGGCTGGAGGAACCCGGTGAACTGCTCGTGGAGGTGGCCCTGCCCGGCCTCGGCCTCGCCGCAACGGCGCGCGTCGCGCCCGGCGCCACCGCCGCCACCGTCGCGCTGGAGGTGCCCGGTGCCCCCGTGTGGTGGCCCGTCGGGCACGGCGAGCAGCCCCTGGTGGACGTGGTGGTGCGCCTGTCCGGCGGCGGTTCGCCGCTCGACGCGCGCGAGCTGCGCACCGCGTTCCGCACCGTGGAGCTGGACACCACCCCCGACGAGCACGGCTCCCGGTTCACCCTCGTCGTCAACGGGCGGCCGGTGTTCGCGCGCGGCGTGAACTGGATCCCCGAGGACCACCTGCTGACCCGCCTGACCCGCGAGCGCTACGAGGCGGCCCTGGACCGCGCGCTGGAGGCGAACGTCAACCTGGTGCGCGTGTGGGGCGGCGGCATCTACGAGTCCGACGACTTCTACGACCTCGCCGACGCCAAGGGCCTGATGGTGTGGCAGGACTTCCCGCTGGCGTGCGCCGCCTACGCCGAGGAGGAACCGCTGCGCTCGGAGATCGAGGCCGAGGCGCGCGAGAACGTCACCCGGCTGAGCCCGCACCCGTCGCTGGTGCTGTGGAACGGCGGCAACGAGAACATCTGGGGCCACGAGGACTGGGGCTGGAAGGAGCAGCTCGGCGACGCCACCTGGGGCCTGGGCTACTGCGAGGAGGTGTTCCCCGCGGTCCTGGCGGAGCTGGACCCCACCCGCCCGTACTCGCCGGGCAGCCCCGCCAACCCGGGCGTGCCCGCGGGCGAGCTGCACCCCAACGACCCCGGCCACGGCACCACCCACGTGTGGGACGTGTGGAACGAGCGGGACTGGACCGCGTACCGCGAGCGCGTGCCCCGCTTCTGCTCCGAGTTCGGGTACCAGGCGCCGCCGGCGTGGGCGACCCTCACCCGCGCCCTGGAGCCGGCGGACCTGCGCAAGGACTCCCCGGCGTTCCTGGCGCACCAGAAGGCCGTGGACGGCAACGGCAAGCTGGACCGCGGCATGGCCCCCCACCTGGGCGTGCCCACGGGTTTCCGCGACTGGAACTGGGCGGCGCAGCTGAACCAGGCGCGGGCCGTGGCGTGCGGGGTGGAGCACCTGCGCTCGTGGTGGCCGCGCACCGCCGGCAGCGTGTACTGGCAGCTGAACGACTGCTGGCCGGTGACGTCGTGGGCCGTCGTGGACGGCGACGGCTGCCGCAAACCCGCCTTCCACGCCCTGCGGCGGGCGCACGCCCCGCGCCTGGCGACGTTCCAGCCGCGCGACGGCGCCGTGCACCTGCTCCTCGTCAACGACACCGGCGAGGAGTGGGCGGGCCGGGCGCACGTGCGGCGCACCGCCCTGGACGGGCGGGAGCTGGCCGCGGCGGCGCTGCAGGTGCGGGTGCCGCCGCGCGAGGTGCGGGCGCTGGCCCTGCCGGGCGAGCTGCGGGAGGCCGGTGACGCCACCGGCGAGGTCCTCGTCGCCGACGTGCCCGGGGCGGGCACCGCCGGGTCCCGGGCGGTGCACCTGTTCGCGGAGGACCGCGACGTCGCCTACGACCCGGCGCCGCTGCGCGCCGTCGCCGAGGAGGTCCCCGGCGGGTGGGCGGTGCGGGTGCTGGCCACCTCGTTCGCGCGCGACGTGACGCTGCTGGCGGACGCGGTCGCGCCCGACGCCGTCGTCGACGACGGCCTGGTGACCCTGCTGGCCGGCGAGGCGCACGCCTTCACCGTGCGCACCGCGCAGCGCGTCGAGGCCGGGCGCTGGCTGGACCCTCGGGTGCTGCGCTCGGCGAACTCCCTGGCGGCGGTGGAGCGGCGGTGAGCGCACCGGCCGGCCCGGCGGGCGGGGCCGGCCCGGCCGGTCCGACCGGGCTGGTCGGCCTGGTGCTGTCCGGCCCGACGCCCCGGGTGGGGGTGGAGCCGTTCATCATGGAGCTCATCGCCGGCGCCGAGCAGGTCCTGCACGGGGCCGGCCTGAGCGTCCTCCTGCTCGTCGTGGCCGACCTGGCGGAGGAGCTCGCCGCCTACCGGCGCTGGAGCGCGGACCGCACCGTCGAGGCGGTCGTCGTCGTGGACCTCGTGCTCGGCGACGAGCGCCCCGGAGTCCTCACCGGGCTCGGCCTGCCGTTCGTGCTGGCCGGGCACGCCGAGGACGCGACCGGGTGCACCAGCGTCGTCACCGACGACGCCGGGGCCGCCGCCGCGGCGGTGGAGCTCCTCGCCTCCCTGGGGCACGAGCGCGTCGGCCGGGTCAGCGGCCCGGCCGCCTACGTGCACACCGCCGAGCGCACCCGGGCGCTGCGCGCCGCCGGGCAGCGGCTGGGGGTGGCCACCTGCGTCGCCGAGGCCGACTACACCGCCGAGGGCGGGGTGCGCGCCGCCCTGGAGCTGCTGGGGCGGCCGGCCCCGCCCACCGCCCTCGTCTTCGACAACGACGTCATGGCCGTGGCCGTCCTGGAGCACCTGACCCGTCGCGGGGTGGACGTGCCCGGCGAGCTGAGCCTGCTCGCCACCGACGACTCGCCGCTGTGCGAGCTGGCCGTGCCCGCGCTGTCGGCGCTGAGCATCGACGTGCACGAGCGCGGTGCGCGCCTGGGCCGCGCCGTCCTGCGCGTCCTCGGCGGCGAACCGCCCCGCACCCTGCCGGGACCGCCGGTGCGGCTGGTGCGCCGAGCCAGCACGGCGCCCGCCCCGGCGGGGGACGCTCAGCGCGCCGGCACCTCCGGCTCGGGACCGACCAGGGGCGCGTAGTCGCCCGCGGTGACCGGCCCGGCGGTGCGCTCCCCGCCGGGCAGCGGCACCTCCAGCACCTCCCCGTCGCGCAGCAGCTGCACGTCCTGCACGCCCGGGGCCGTGGTGGCGGTCAGGACCACCTGCCCCACCGCCAGCGGCAGGCGGTCGGCGGCGATGTTCCCCGCCAGGCCCTGCACCGAGATCCGGGCGGTGCCGTCCACCACGCCCTCCGTGGCCAGGCGCACCTCGGTCCCCAGGGCGCTGCTGATGCCGTCGGCGCGCTCCTGCTGCCCCGGGCCGGCCGACAGCCGCTCCAGCAGGTCGCTCAGCCGGGAGGGGGTGCCCGTGCCCGTCGGCTCGGCGGTGCCCAGCGGCACGGCCAGCAGCCGGTCGCCCTCCAGGAAGTACACCCGCGGGCCGCTGTCCGGTGCGGCGGTGGCGGTGCTGTCCGCGGACGGCTCCGCGGCCGGCTCCAGCAGCCCGTACGGCACCTCGGTGGGCGCGATCTCGCGGACCTGCCCCTGGGACGGCGCACCGCAGGCGGCCAGCACCGCGGCGGCGGCCAGCACCGCCAGGGTCCCGCGCGCCCTCACGCCCGCCCCCCGCCGGCCGTCGCGGTGCCCTCCGCGCCCGCCGGCTCCACCGCCCGCGCCGCCGGCAGCTCCACCACGAAGCGGGCCCCGCCGCGCGGGGACGCCGCGCAGCGCACCGTGCCGTCGTGGGCGCGCACCGTCTCCGCCACCAGGCTCAGCCCCAGCCCGGACCCCGGCAGGGACCCGCGCGAGCCGGCGCGCGCGAACCGCTCGAACACCCGCTGCCGCTCCCCGACGGGCACCCCCGGCCCGGCGTCGTCGACGAGGAACCGCACCCGGTCCCCGGCGCGCTGCACCCCCACCTCGACCAGCCCCTCGCCGTGCCGGTCGGCGTTGTCGAACAGGTTCACCAGGGCGCGGGCGAGCTGCTGGGCGTCCACGTCCACCTGCGCGCCGGCCCGGTCGGCCTCGTCGGCGCGCACCGGCACGTGCGGGCGGCCGCTGCCGTCCAGCGCCTGCCGCGCCAGGTCCACCGCGCCGGTGCGCGCGCGCGGGCGCCCGGTGGTGCCGGCCTCCAGCCGCGCCAGCTCCAGCAGGTCGTCCAGGGTGTGCTGGAAGCGGTCCAGCTCGCGCCCCACGAGGTCCAGGACCTGCTGCGAGCGCGCCGGCAGCTCGTCGCGGCGGCGCTGCAGCAGCGCCACGCTGGTGACCAGCGTGGTCAGCGGCGAGCGCAGCTCGTGGCTGACGTCGGCGCTGAAGCGCACCTCCCGCTGGATCTGCTCCTCCAGCGCGTCGACCATGCTGTTGAAGGAGCCGACGATCGTGGCCAGGTCGGGGTCCGCGGTGGGGGGCAGGCGGCTGTCGAGCTCACCGCCGGCGATGCTGGCGGCGGTGCGGGCCACGGCGTGCAGCGGCGCCACCGCCCGCCGCGAGGCCCACGCCCCCAGCAGGGCGCCGCCGACGGCGGTGGACAGCGCGAACGCCGCCAGGGCGTTGCGCACGGCGACGAGGGTGTCGTCGAGCTCCTCCGTGAGGGTGATCTCGTAGAACTGCGCGTCCACCCCGGGCAGCGGCACCCCCACCGCGACGGCGGCCCGGCCGTCCACCCGCGCCCACGTCACGCCCGCGGTGCCGGAGGCCACCGCCTCGCTCAGGGCGGCGGGCACGTCGTCGCCGCCGACCTGCAGGGAACCGGAGTACCAGCGCCCGTCGCGGCGCACCAGCAGCTCCGAACCGGTGGGCGGCGCCACGGCGCCGAGCACGTCGGCGACGGTCACCCCGGAGGTGCGCAGGCCGTCGCGCACCGAGGAGGCGTCCACGAACGCCTGCCGCACGGCCGTCTCCTCCCGCTGGGTCAGCAGGTACTCGCGGGTCACCGCGTGGGTGCCCAGCGCCGCCAGCGTCGCCAGGGCGGTGGCGCCCAGCGTGAAGGAGACGGTGACGCCGGCGCGCAGGCCCAGCGGCCGCGGCCGCCTCACCGCCGGTCCAGCCGGTACCCCAGACCCCGCACCGTCGTCACCAGCCGCGGGGCGGACGGGTCGGCCTCGACCTTGGTGCGCAGCCGGCGCACGTGGACGTCGACGATGCGCTCGTCGCCGAAGAAGCCGCGGTCCCACACCCGCTCCAGCAGCGTGCGCCGGCTCAGCACCCGTCCCGGCGCCCCGGCGAGCTCGCGCAGCAGCCGGAACTCGGTGACGGTCAGGTGCAGCTGCTCGTCGCCGCGGCGCACGGTGCCGGCGGCGGCGTCCAGCACGAGGGGGCCGTCCACGGAGTCCAGGACGACGGCGTCCTCCGCGGCGGCGGCGCCCTCGGCGCGGCGGCGCAGGGCGCGCAGCCGCGCGAACAGCTCACCCAGGTCGAACGGCTTGGTGACGTAGTCGTCGGCGCCGGCCTCCAGGGCGGCGACGATGTCGCTCTTGTCCTGGCGGGCGGACAGCACGATGACGGGCGCGTCGCACAGCGGCCGGGCGCGCCGGATGAACGTGAAGCCGTCGATGCCGCCCAGCATGAGGTCGACGACGAGGACGTCCGGCTGGGCGCCGTCGGCCACGGCGGTCAGGGCCTCCTCGGCGGAGGCGCAGCCGGTGACGAGGTACCCCTCGTCCTCGAGCGCCAGCGTCAGGGACGTCCGGATCCCGTCGTCGTCGTCGAGGACCAGGACGCGCGTGGACACGTCGGCATGCTGCCAGCGTCGCGGCCCCGCGCGCGGGGCGGGGGTGAGCCGGTGACGGATCGTCACGCAACCGCAAAGGAGCGGACCGGGGAACCGCAACACGCTTCGTCCACCGTGGTCGGCACGCCCCGCCGTCTGCGGTGGGGCGGCCAACGGCCCGCGCCCCCCGGTGCGGGCGCACCGGGGAGGGGAGCGTGGACGCGTTGCAGCTGCTCGACCGCGACGGGGCCGCGTCGTCGTCCCCGGAGGAGGGCGTGACCGTGGTCGCGCTCCACGAGGGGTGCCTGCGGCAGGGCGTCGGCGCGCTGCGCCGCACCCTGGGCGAGGCGCTGGACTCCGGCACCTCCACCCTCGTGGTGGACGTGTCCGGGGTGGAGCACCTGTCCTCGGTGGTCGTGGCGCTGCTGCTGCGCGCCAAGCGGTGCTGCCGCGTGCGCGGCGGGCGCGTCGTCCTGCGCGGACTGGGCCGCGACGACCTGGACGTGCTGCACCGCACCGGCCTGGCCCCGCTGTTCGACATCGAGACCACCACCGCCCGATGACCCGCACCGCCGGAGCGACCCGAGGAGCCACCGTGAACCCCGTGATCCCCACCTTCACCGCCGAGCTCACCGCCCAGGTGGAGCTGGCCCTGTCCGAGCAGCGCGAGGCCGAGGTCCGCGGCGACGCCGAGGCCGCCGAGGTCGCGGCCGGCCGCGTCGCCGACCTGCGGGAGCTGCACGCGCGCTCCGCCGAACCCCTCGTCGCGCCGGCCTGAGCCGGCGCGGG
>NZ_JBBBEM010000101.1:0-31784 GCF_037154035.1 Kineococcus sp. G2
CCGGCCTGAGCCGGCGCGGGGAGGTTCCGGCCGGGGAGGGCGGCCGGGAGACCGCCGGACGGGAGCGGGTCGACGGAGCCCCGCCCCCGTTCCGGTGATCAGCAGGACCGGTCCACCGCGCGTCGACGGCGCCGCGCGGTGGACAGCCGGCCGCGGCGCCGGTAGGGAACCGGGGTGAGCACCCCGGTCGCGAACCCCCGACAGGCCCGGTACCGGGCCTACGAGCACGTCAGCGAGCGCCTGGCCCCGGTCGTCGCCGGCCTGTGGCTGGTCGCGTACGCGCTGCCCGTCCTGCAGCCGGAGCTGCCGGGGGCCGTGCGCACCGCGTGCCACGTCGTGCGCACGGGCGTGTGGGCGGCGTTCGGCGTCGACTACCTGCTGCGGCTGAGCCTGAGCGGGCACCGCCTGCGGTTCTTCGTCACCCACCCGCTGGACCTGCTGCTGCTCCTGCTGCCGATGCTGCAGCCGTTGCGGCTGCTGCGGATCGTCACCGTGCTGCGGCTGCTGAACCAGCGCGCCGGCACGCGCCTGCGCGGGCGGGTGGGCCTGTACGTGACCGCCTCGACGATCCTCATCGGGTTCAGCGCCGCCTGCGCCGTCCTGGAGGCCGAGCGCCCGGCACCGGGGGCGACCATCACCACGTTCGGCGAGGCCCTGTGGTGGGTCGTGACGACCATCACCACCGTCGGGTACGGCGACTTCGCGCCCGTGACCACCACCGGCCGCGTCGTCGCGGTGGGGCTGATGCTCTCCGGCATCGCCCTCGTCGGCGTGGTCACCGGGTCGCTGGCGTCGTGGTTCCTGGACGAGGTGCGCGACTCCTCCGGCCAGGACGCGGAGGCCACCCGCGCGGACGTGGCCGAGCTGGCCGCCGAGGTGCGCCGGCTGCGCGAGCAGCTCGCCGCGCAGGAGGCGGCCGGGGGCTGAGCGGCCCGTCCTCCCGCCCGGTCAGGGCGCCGGCGGCAGGGCGCGCAGCAGCGCCGCGGTGGCGGCGGCGGGGTCGTCCGCCTCCGTGATCGCCCGCACGACGACGACGCGCCGCGCTCCCGCGGCCACGACCTCCTCCACGGTGCCCAGGTCGATGCCGCCGATCGCGAACCAGGGGGTTCCGCCCGCGCTCGCGGCGGCGTGCCGCACGAGACCCAGCCCGGCGGCGGCGCGGCCGGGTTTCGTGGGCGTCGCCCACGTCGGGCCCACGCACGCGTAGTCGACGTCCGCGTCGGCCACCGCGGCGTCGAACTGCGCGGGCGAGTGCGTCGAGCGCCCGATCAGCACGTCCGCGCCGACCAGGGAGCGCGCCGCGGCGGGTGTCAGGTCGCGCTGTCCCAGGTGCAGCACGTGCGAGCGGGCGAGCGCGGCGACGTCGGCGCGGTCGTTGACCGCCAGCAGGCGGCCGTGGCGCCGAGCGGCGTCGGCGAACACCTCCAGCAGCTGGAGCTCCTCCGCCGCCTCCAGGCCCTTCTCGCGCAGCTGCACCACGTCCACGCCCGCGCCGAGGACAGCGTCGAGGAACCGCTCCAGGTCGCCCTCGCGCCGGCGCGCGCCGGTGCACAGGTACAGGCGCGCGGCGCGCAGCGCCTCGCGGGGGTCGGTGGTTCCAGCGGGGTTCGGCACCCGCGCGAGTGTGCCAGGGGCGGGGGTAGGGTGGCCGCACCACGGGAGCCCGGGAGCGCGGGCTGAGAGGGCGAGCGCACTCGCCGACCGTCGAACCTGCTCCGGGTCGTGCCGGCGAAGGGAGTGTGCGGTGGTGGCGTGCGACGTCGTCGTGCTCGGCGGCGGGATCGTCGGGACGGCGTGCGCGTGGCGGCTCGCCGAGCGCGGCCGCCGCGTGGTCCTGGCCGACCCCGACCCCGGCGGCGGGGCCTCCCGCGCCGCGGCGGGGATGCTCGCGCCCGTCAGCGAACTGCACCACGGCGAGCGGGAACTGCTCGACCTGAGCCTGCTGGCCGCCGCGGGTTTCCGCCGCTACGCCGCCGAGGCCGGCGCCGCGGGTTCGTCCCCGACCGGGTACCGCGACTGCGGGACCCTCGTCGTCGCGCTGGACGCCGGCGACCGGGCCCGCCTGGCCGACGTGCGCCGGGCCCAGCAGCTCCTCGGCCTCGACGTGCAGGCCCTCACCGGCCGCGAGTGCCGGCGGCTGGAACCGTTCCTGGACCCGGCCGTCTCCGGCGGGACCCTCGTGCGCGGCGACCACCAGGTCGACCCGCGCGAACTGCTGGGCGCCCTGCGCGCGGCCGCCGCCGCCCGCGGGGTGCGCGCGGTCCCGCTGCGCGGGGAGGTCCTCGTCGAGGACGGCCGCGCCGCCGGTGCCCGCTTCGACGACGGTTCCGCGGTGCGCGCGCCGCTGGTGGTCCTCGCCACCGGCGCCCGCGCCCAGGAGCACGCCCCCGTGCGGCCCGTGAAGGGGCAGGTGGCGCGCCTGCGGATGCCCGCCGGGCAGCACCTGCTGCAGCGCACCGTGCGCGGCGTGGTGCGCGACCGCGACGTGTACCTCGTGCCGCGCGAGAACGGTGAGCTCGTCGTCGGCGCCACCAGCGAGGATCGGGGTTTCGACGAGACCGTCACCGCCGGCGCCGCCCACGACCTGCTGCGCGACGCGCAGGCCCTCGTCCCCGGCACCGCGGAGCTGGAGCTCGTGGAACTGCTGGCCCGCTCGCGCCCCGGTTCACCGGACAACCTGCCGCTCATCGGCCACGGGGACGTGCCGGGCCTGCTGCTGGCGGTGGGGCACCACCGCAACGGGGTGCTGCTGTCGGGGATCACGGCCGACGCCGTCGCGGCGCTCGCCGACGGCGAGCCGGTCCCGCCCGAGGTCGCGGCCTGCGACCCGGGGAGGTTCGGGTCGCGCACCGCGGCCCGCGAGGAGGTGGGGGTGCTGTGACCGCGACGGACGGGCAGGTCGAGGTGCTGGTGAACGGCGAGGTCCTGCGGGTGCCGGCAGGTTCCACCGTCGCGGACGTCGTGGCGGGTTTCGCGCCGGGGCTGGAACCCGGCCGCGGCACGGCGGTGGCGCTGGCCGACGAGGTCGTGCCCGCCGGCAGCTGGGGTTCGACGACGGTGTCGGCGGGCGACCGCCTCGAGGTTCTGCAGGCGGTGGCGGGAGGGTGAACGCGGTGGTGACGACGCAGACCGTGGCGGAACCGGCGGCGGTGGCCGGGGACGGGACGGCGACCGCCGACCCGTTCACGATCGCCGGGCGGGAGTTCACGTCCCGGCTCATCACGGGCACGGGCGGTGCCGCCAACCACGACGTGCTGGAGCGGGCGCTGCGCGCCTCCGGCACGGAGCTGACGACGGTGGCGCTGCGCCGCGTCGACCCGGCCGCGCGCGGTTCCCTGCTCGACGTGCTGGAACGGGTGGGCGTGCAGGTGCTGCCGAACACCGCCGGGTGCCGCACGGCGCGCGAGGCGCTGCTGACCGCCCGCCTGGGGCGGGAGGCGCTGGGCACCGACTGGGTGAAGCTGGAGGTCGTCGCCGACGAGGAGACCCTGCTGCCGGACGCGGTGGAGCTCCTCGACGCCGCCGAACTGCTCGTCGACGACGGTTTCACCGTCCTGGCGTACACCAACGACGACCCGGCGCTGGCGCTGCGCCTGGAACGCGCCGGGTGCGCGGCCGTCATGCCGCTGGGTGCGCCCATCGGCACCGGGCTGGGCGTCCTGAACCCGCACAACATCGCCCTCATCGCCGAGCGCGCCGGGGTCCCCGTCGTGCTGGACGCGGGCATCGGCACCGCCTCCGACGCCGCGCTCGCGATGGAACTGGGCTGCGACGCGGTGCTGCTGGCGACCGCGGTGACGCGCGCGCAGGACCCGGAGCTCATGGGGACCGCGATGCGGCACGCGGTGCTGGCGGGCCGGGCGGCGCGGCGCGCGGGACGCATCCCGCAGCGCGCGCTCGCGCAGGCGTCCTCGTCGTGGGCGGGCCTGGCGCAGTTCGGTTCCACGGGTTCCGGTTCCACGGCTCCCGGGGAGGCGCGGTGAAGCTCGAACCCCTCGTGGAACCGGGCGCCGAGCTGACGGCCGAGGAGCGTCGCCGGTACTCCCGCCAGCTGCTCCTGCCCGAGATCGGCGAGACGGGGCAGCGGCGGCTGAAGGCCGCGCGCGTCCTCGTCGTCGGCGCCGGCGGCCTGGGTTCCCCCGCGCTGCTGTACCTGGCGGCCGCGGGGGTCGGCACGATCGGCGTCGTCGACGACGACGTGGTGGACGAGTCGAACCTGCACCGGCAGGTCCTGCACGGCACCGCGGACGTCGGCCGGGCCAAGGTGGACAGCGCCGCCGACGCGGTGGAGCGCACCAACCCGCTGGTGCGCGTCGTGCGGCACCGCGAGCGCCTCACCGCGCGCAACGCCGTGGACCTGGTGTCCGGTTACGACCTCGTCGTGGACGGTGCGGACAACTTCACCACCCGCTACCTCGTCAACGACGCCTGCGTCCTGGCGGGCAGGCCGTGGGTGTGGGGGGCGGTGCTGCGGTTCGCCGGCCAGGTGTCGGTGTTCTGGGAAGGCCACGGGCCCACGTACCGCGACCTGTTCGCCCAACCGCCCGCACCGGGCACGGTGCCCTCCTGCGGGGAGGCCGGCGTCGTCGGCGGGGTGTGCGCGGCGGTGGGTTCGGCGATGGTCACCGAGGCGGTCAAGCTCGTCACCGGCGCCGGTGACAGCCTGCTGGGCCGCGTGCTCGTGCACGACGCGCTCGCGATGACGTGGCGCACGCTGAACCTCGCCCCGGACCCGCGACGCGCCCCCGTCACGGAGGTGGCGGACGTCGTGCAGGTGTGCGCGGTCGAGGAGGCGGACGTCCCGGAGCTGGACGCGGCCGAGCTGGACCGGCGCCTGCGCGAACGCGCCGAGGGCCGCGACGAGTTCGTCCTCGTGGACGTGCGCGAACCCGCCGAGCACGCCGCGAGCGCGATCCCCGGGTCGGTGCTGGTGCCGCTGGCGGACCTGCTCGCCGACCCCGGCCGCGTGCCGGCCGACCGTCCGCTGGTGCTGCACTGCGCCGGGGGGACCCGGTCGGCGCAGGCCCTGCGCGCGCTGCGCGAGCACGGTCGCACCGACGTGGTGCACCTGAGGGGCGGCATCGCCGCCTGGGACGCCCGCGGCGCCTGACCCCGCCCACCTCTGACCCCCACCCCTGACCCCCCCACGTCCCTGGCTCCCAGAACCCCCGCCACCCCGCGGTGATCAAGGAAGTTGCAACTTCCTTGATCACCGAGGGGGGAGGGGGAGGGGTGGGGGCCACCCCGTCGCGAGGAGAGAACCGTGCGCGCTGCCCGCTTCACCGGACCCGGCCGGCCGATCGAGGTGCAGGAGGTCCCGCGGCCGGTGCCCGGCCCGGGCGAGGTGCTCGTGCGCGTGCGCGCCGCCGGTGTGTGCGCCACCGAGCTGCACTTCACCGAGGGTCTGCTGACCCCGGCCCGCACCCCGATCACCCCGGGGCACGAGGTCGCCGGCACCGTTGAGGAGACCGGTGCGGACGTCACCGCGTGGGTGCCCGGCGACCGCGTCGCCGTGCACTACCTGCACTCCTGCGGCGACTGCCGGCAGTGCCGCCGCGGCCGGGAGAACCTGTGCAGCGCACCGCGCGGGATGCTCGCGTTCGCCTCCGACGGCGGTTTCGCGGAGTTCCTCGCCGTTCCCGCGCGCAGCCTCGCCCGGATCCCCGACGCGCTGACGTTCGAGCAGGCGGCACCGGTGGCGTGCAGCGTCACCACCGCCCTGCACGCGGCGGCGGTCGCCGACGTGCGCGCCGACGACGTCGCCGTCGTCTACGGGGCGGGGGGCGTGGGTTCGGCGCTGGTGCAGGTGCTGCGCCACCGCGGTGCCCGCGTCGCCGCCGTCGCCAGGTCGCAGCGCCGCCGCGACCTGGCGGGGTCCCTGGGCGCCGAGTGGGTCCTCGACCCCGCCGACGGCGACGTCGGCGCGCAGGTGCAGCGCCTGACCGGCGGCGCCGACGCGGTGTTCGAGCTCGTCGGCACCGCCGCCACCGGGCGGCAGGCCCTGGCCGCGCTCGGCCCCGGCGGCGCGCTGGTGTACGTGGGCTACTCCGCCGAGCGCGTCGAGCTGAACCCGGTGGAGCTGGTGGTGCCCGAGCAGCGGATCCTCACGTCCGTCTCGAACACCCTCGCGGAGCTGGAGCTCGGCCTGGACCTCGTCGCGCGCGGCGTGGTGCGCTCCGTCGTGGGCCGCGTCGAGCCGCTGGACGCGGTGGACGAGGTGCTGGGCGCGCTCGCGCGCGGCGAGGTCACCGGCCGTGCCGTGCTGGTGCCGTGAACCCCGCGGGGCGCCGGCTGCACCTCGGCGCGTTCCTGTACGGCACCGGTCACCACGCCGCCGCCTGGCGCCACCCGTCCTCCGACGTCGAGCGCCTCGGGGACGTGCGCTGGTACGAGGACCTGGCCCGCACCGCCGAGCGAGGCCTGCTCGACGCGGTGTTCTTCGCCGACGGGCAGTCCACCGGTGACGTCTCGCTGGGGCCGGGCTGGTTCCTGGAGCCGCTGACCACCCTGGCGGCGATGGCCCGCGCCACCGAGCGGATCGGCCTGGTCTCCACGGTGTCCACCACGTTCTGGCAGCCGTTCCACGCTGCGCGCGTGCTCGCCTCCCTGGACCACCTGTCCGGCGGGCGCGCCGGGTGGAACGTCGTCACCTCCATGCACGACGCCGAGGCCCGCAACTTCGGTCTGGACGCGATGCCGCCGTCGGCGCGGCGGTACGAGCGCGCCGCGGAGTTCGTCGACGTCGCCCTGGCGCTGTGGGACTCCTGGGACGCCGACGCCCTCGTGCTGGACCGCACCGGCCGCTACGCCGACCCCACCCGCGTGCACCGGGTCGGGCACCGGCGCGAGCACTTCCGCGTGGACGGCCCGCTCACGGTGCCGCGCTCCCCTCAGGGGCGCCCGGTGCTGTTCCAGGCCGGCGCCTCCGACGCCGGCCGCGACCTCGCCGCCCGCAGCGCGGAGGGGGTGTACGCCGTCGCGCACGACCTGCCCAGCGCGCGGGCGTACCGCGACGACCTGCGCCGCCGCGCCGCCGCCGCCGGCCGCGACCCCGACGCGCTGGTCGTCATGCCCGGCCTCGTGGCGTTCGTGGGGTCCACCGAGGAGGAGGCGCACCGGCTGCGGGCCGAGCTCGACGGGCTGCTGCCGGTGGAGCACTCCCTGGCGCAGCTGTCGGTGTTCGTGCAGCAGGACTGCACCGCCTGGGACCTGGACGCCCCCGTGCCGCCGCTGCCGCCCGCGGAGGGCTTCCCCGGCCCGCGCGGGCGCTACGAGACGATCCTGCGGATCGTGGAGGTGGAGCGGCCCACCGTGCGGGAGCTGCTGGGGCGGCTCGCCGCCGGCGGCGGGCACTGCACGGTCGTGGGCACGCCCGGGCGGGTGGCCGACCGGGTCGAGGAGTGGTTCCGCGGGGGAGGGGCCGACGGGTTCAACCTCATGCCGCCGACGCTGCCCGGGTCCCTGGAGGTGTTCGTCGACCACGTCGTGCCGGAGCTGCAGCGGCGCGGGCTGTTCCGCCGGGAGTACGCGGGCACGACCCTGCGCGAGCACCTGACCGGGTGAGGGAGCCCACCGGCGACTGGCGCGCGCCGGGCGTCCCGACCTACGATCGCCGCAGAAGTCCAGGGTCCGGGCGCCTCAGTGGCTGGGGGTGGCGCCGCCGCACTGGAGGCTACCCGTGGACCGCCACGACGTCCTGACCCCGCCACCCGCCCGCCCCACCGGGGCCCTCGCCACCTACCGCCGCCTGCCCGCCGTCGCCGGGTGGTCCTACCTGGTGGTGTCCGCGCTGGCCCGCCTGCCCGTGTCGATGGTGCCGATCGCGGTGCTCACCGCCGTCACCGCCACCAGCGGGTCCATCGCCGCCGGTGGTGCGGCCGCCGCCGCCACCGCCGTCGGTGAGGCGCTCGGCGCGGCCGGCGCCGGGGTGCTGTGCGACCGGCACGGGCAGCGCCGCGTGCTGCTGCCCCTGGTCGCCGCCCACCTGATCGCCCTCACCGGGTTCGTCCTCGCCCTCGGCGGGGCCGTGCCGGCGCTGCTGGTGGCGGCCTTCCTCGCCGGCGCCACCCTGCCGCAGGTCAGCCCGCTGTCGCGGGTGCGGTGGATGCGGCTGTCACCGGCGGACCTGCGCACCGCCATGGCGTACGAGGGCGTCGTCGACGAGCTGTCCTTCGTCGCCGGCCCCGCCGCCGTCGGGCTGATCGCGCTCGCCGCGGGCCCGCGCACCCCGCTGCTGGTGGCCGCCGCCGTCACCGCCGTGTTCGCCACCGCGTTCGCCGTGCACCGCACCCACCGGGTCACCGCCGCACGCACCGCCGCCCCCGCCGCCGTGCCGGCGCAGCGCACCCGCGGCCGGCAGCCGTCGGTGGTGCGCCCGGTGCTGGGGATGCTCGCGATGGGCGCCGTGTTCGGCGGCACCCAGGCGGCGCTGACCGCCGCCGCCACCGACGCCGGCCGGCCCTCCGACGGTTCCCTCGTCTACGCGGCCCTGGCGATCGGCTCCACGATCACCGCGCTGGGCATGGTGCTGGTGCCCGCGCACGTCTCCCTGCGGCGCCGGTGGTTCCTCAGCGCGGTCGGCCTGCTCGTCGGTGCGCTCGCGATGCTCGCCGCGGCGGGCACCACCCTCGCGCTGGTGCCCGCGACGTTCCTCACCGGCCTGTTCGTCGGCCCCGTCATGGTGACGGTCAACACGGTCACCGCCGAGACCGGCGGGCACCGCACCGGTGGGGCGGCCATGACGCTGCTCACCAGCGGCACCGTGCTGGGCACCGCCGTGGGGTCCGCGCTGGCCGGTGGGCTGGCCGACGCCGCCGGGACCCGGTGGGCGTTCGCGGTGGCCGCCGGCGCCGCCGCCGCGCTCATCGCGCTGGCGGCCGGGCGCCTGGCGGCACCCGCCGACCACCCCGGCGGGCGCTGAGCTCAGTCGTCGGGCTGCGCCCGCTCGGGCAGGTGCTTGGCGCTGTCGTACAGCAGGTGCAGCACGTCCGAGCCGAGCACCGCGGTCAGCATGGCCGCGGCGCTGCGGGTCAGCTTCGGCGCGATGACGCCGCCGGCGACGAACCCGGTCGCCACCCACACCGACGTGCAGAACGGGCAGGTGAGCAGCTCCCCGATGGAGTGGCGGATGCCCTGCCCGCGCACCTCCTCCATGTTCTCGCCCTCCCCGGCGGAGCCGGCGAAGCGGGTGAAGGGGGCGCGGAACGGTGCGGTGACGGCGTCCTTGCTGATGATCCGGCTCGCCTTGTGGGTGGCGAGCGTCAGCAGGGCGAGGTCACCGGCGGTGAACCGGTCGGGCAGGGAGCGCCCGCGCGCGCGGGCCAGCAGGCCGGCACCGCCGACCGCGCCGGCGTAGACACCCATCAGGGTGAGGAACCCGCCCAGGGGGCGTTCCTCGTCGCCCTCGTAGGCGGACTGCACGGCGTGCATCCGCTCGTGCACCTGCTCGTGCAGGCGGGAGATCGTCGCGGTGTCGGGTGCCATGCCCGTGACGTACCCAGCCCGGGCCCGTTCCACCCGTGGCGGTGCGTCAGCGCTCCACGCCGAGGCGGGACAGCTCCCCGGCACCGGGGTCCCCGGCGGCGGCGGCGAACAGGGCCATCCCCTCGCTGACGCGGGCCCGCGCGTCCGGGTCCAGGCGCTCCAGGACGGTGGCCACCTCGCGGCGGCGGTGCGCCATGACGCTCTGCACGAGTTCCCGGCCGGTGTCGGTGGCCTCCACCAGGACCTCGCGCCGGTTCGCGGGGTTGCCGGTGCGCCGGACCCAGCCGCCGCCCACGAGGCGGTCGACGGTGCGGGTCAGGGTGGAGGGGTGCACCCCCAGCTCGACGGCGAGGTCGCCGCTGCGCAGGGCGCCGCCGGTGCTGACGAGCACCAGCACCCGGTACTGCGGGAGGGTCATGACCTCCAGCGCGCCCGCGAGCGAGCGCACGGCGATCCCTACGAGCGCTCGCGTCGCGCGCACCGCACCGTCCACGGGGTCCTCGGAACCGCTCATCCCGCCCAACCTACCCGGCGTGCCCGGGGCGCCCGCCGACGGCGGCGGCGCCCCGGTCGCTGCGCTCACAGCACCGAGAACCCCGCCGGCAGCCCCGCCCGCCCGGTGGCCGCCAGCAGCAGGGGAGCGGCGCGGCCGTCGGCCACCGCCAGGTCCGCGGCCACCCGCAGGGTGTGCGCGGCGGCGCTCGCCGGGGGTTCCGCGGGGACGCCCAGGGCCACGGCGAGGTCCGCGGTGTGGACGGTCAGCTCGACGGTGCGCGTGGGCAGGTAGTCGGCCAGGCGCATCCCTCCGACGATCGTCGTGAGGAGCTCGGTGCCGTCGCGACCGGCGAGGAGGGCCGTGACGCGCTCGGTGATCGCGACCACCTCCGCGGCCGGGTCGGCGCCCAGCGCGGCACCGGCGTCGCGGCCGCGCTGCGCCACCCCGGGACCGGCGGCGATCGCGCGCGTGGCCCGGTAGTACTCCACCGCCGAGGCGACGTCCACCCGGTCGGCGGGCCGCGCGAGGTACGCCTCGACGGTCAGCGGGGAGCGGCTGGTGTGCCCGACGAGGGCGCGCACGTCCCACTCGCCCAGCCCGGGGGAGGACCAGCGGTCCCCGACCAGCGCCGCGGTGCGCGCGAACCAGCGGGCCGCGTCGCCGAACGCGGCCAGCGACGCGTCCCAGCCGGTGGTCACGGGGCCGGGCGGGTGGGCCCGAACGCGTCCTCCAGCAGCTGCCGCGTGGTGATGATCCGGTCGGTGGACTCCCACAGGCCGTCGGTGCGCGGTGCCCACACCCGCTCGGTCGTGTCGAGCAGCGCGGTCGCCGGGTCGGTCTCGTGCACGGTGCTCCTCCTGGACGGCGGACCCCGCGGGCGCGGGAGTCGTCGGACGGTCCCGGCGGTCACGGTAGGAGGCGGGGCGGCGCGCGGCGGGGAGGCACGCCGCGGCGGGGCGCTGGGGGAGCGGGAACGGGGTCGGGCCTGGCGCCGGCGACCCCGTTCCCGCTCGTGCCCACTGCATCGGCGGCGCCGGCACCGGGCTTGAGGGCGCGTGACCTCGAGCGTCCCTCAGAGGTTCTCGCGCAGGAAGCCGTCCACCACGTCCAGGACCTCCTCGGTCCAGAAGGGCGGGCCGCCGTGGTCCGCGCCCGCGAGGCGGTGGAACGTGACGGGCTGCCCCGCCGCCCGCAGGGCCTCGACGAGCAGGACGCTCTGCCCGAACGGCACGAGGCGGTCCTTGTCGCCGTGCACCACCAGCAGCGGCGGGCGCGGCACGGCGGGGTCGACGTGGTGCGCCGCGACGGTGGGCCGCACCCGCTCCGGGTTCGCCAGGACGTCCACGCCGCCGATGAGCACCCCCTCCGGGCTGCGCGGGCCGGTGTGGTCCTGGATCGAGGGTTCCTCGTTCATCCTGGCGATGTCGGTGGGGCCGTAGTAGTCGACCGCGCAGCGCAGGGCCAGCGGTTCGGCGTCGACCGGTTCGTCGCCGTACTCCTGGTCGCCGTCGGTCAGGTGGGCGAGCACGGTCGTGTGCCCGCCGGAGGAGTCGCCCCACATCGCGACGCGCTCGGGGTCGACGTGGAACCGCTCGGCGTTGCGGCGCAGGAACCGCACGGCGCTGCCCGCGTCGCGCACCTGCGCGGGGAACGGGGCGACGGTGGAAGGGCGGTACTCGGCGATCGCGACGACGTAACCCCGGCGCGCGAAGTGCGCCAGGGCGGGCAGGTTCGTGCCGAGCTGCTGCTCGAACCAGGCGGAACCCTGCACGTACACGACCAGGGGGAACCGCTCGTCGCCGCCCGGGCCCGTCGGCGGCAGCAGGACGTGCAGGTGCAGGGCCCTGCCGGACTTGCGCGCGTACTCCACGCCGAGGACGGCGCTGCCGTGCCGCGGGGTCCGGTCGGCCGCCAGGACGTGCGTGCCGTCGGTGCTGCGGGTGCTCGCCGGGAACTCCTCGTACGGCACGTCCCGCGGTTCGACGAGGGGTCGGGGGGTGGGACCGCTCACGCGTGCTCCTCCGGTTCGGCGCTGCCGGCCGGTGCGGCCGGTGAGCAGGAGGGTAGGCCCGGGTGCGCTCGCCCCTCCTGCGTGCGAGCCCGCGCGCGGGCACACTGCCCTCGTGTGCGGTCGCTACGTCCTGTCCCGCTCCGACGGTGAGCTGGTGGAGCTGCTGGGCGCCGGTGAGGTCGTGGGGGGAGCGCCGTCGCCGTCGTGGAACATCGCGCCGACGCAGCGGGCGCGCGTCGTGCTGGAACGCGCCCCGGACGGCGAACCCGGCGCCGCGCCGGTGCGGCAGGTGCGCACGCTGCGCTGGGGCCTGGTGCCGTCCTGGGCGAAGGACACCGCGATCGGCAACAAGATGATCAACGCGCGGGTGGAGACGGTCACGGAGAAACCCGCCTACCGCCGGGCGGCCTCCCGGCGCCGGCTGCTGGTGCCCGCCGACGGGTACTACGAGTGGCAGCGGCGCGAGGGGCGGGCGAAGGTGCCGCACTTCCTGCACGGCGCCGACGGTGAGCTGCTGACGTTCGCGGGCCTGTACGAGCTGTGGCCGGACCCGGCGAAGGCCGAGGACGACCCCGACCGCTGGCGCTGGACGTTCACCGTCCTCACCACCCGGGCGTCCGACGCCCTCGGGCACATCCACGACCGCACGCCCGTCGTGGTGCCGCCGGAGATGAGGGGCGACTGGCTGGACCCGGAGCTGACCGACCTGGAGCTGGTGCGGCAGGTCCTGGACGCGGTGCCCGAACCGCACCTGGCCACCCACCCGGTCTCCACCGCGGTGAACAGCCCCCGCAACGACGGGCCGGACCTGGTGGAACCGGTGGACGTGGAGGACGCGCCGGCGGGGTGACGCCGCGCCCTCGCCGCTCGCGTCGGGACGACCACCCGAGGGCGGAGGTGCCCGACCCCCTGGCCGCCGCGGCGTTGCACCCGCTTGGCCGCTCCTGCCGCACCGGTCGGGTGCCGACGCTGAGCGCATGAGTGCAGGACGCGCACAGGCGCGGTCGGCGCGCACCGGAGCGGCCGCCCCCCGCAGCCCGCGCGTGCCGGGGGAGCCCTCGCCCCCTCGTGCAGCCGCAGCACCCTTCGGGCAGGACGGGAGCAGGTCCGGTCGCAAGGGGGCGCTGGCCGGCTGCCTCGCCGCCGCCGTCACCGCTGCCGTCCTCGCGCTGGTCGTCCACGCCACCCCGGCGGGGCGCTCCGGGACCGGGGCCGTCGCCTCGCAGGTGGCGGAGCTCGCGCTGGCGGTGGCGGCTCTGGTGCTCGCGGCGTGCACCACGAGGCGCCGGGCGCGGCGGGTGGGTGCCGAGCTGACGGTGTGGCGCTGCTTCACCCGGGCGCTGGGTGTGCTGGCCGGTGGGGTGATCACTGCGGCAGCGGTGAGCGTCACCGGTCTCGGCGTCGGTGCCCACAGCCCCGCCGGGGGTGCGCCGAGCCCGGCGAGCGTCCTGCTGACCGTCGCGGTGATCGCCGCCTGCCCGTTGCTGTACCAGGGGCTGGTGCACTGGAACCGGTACCGCTCCACGACGGCTGGACCCGGTGACTGGCTCAACGGCGTCGGCGCGGTGCTGATCCTGACCGCGATGGGCACCACGGGCACCACGTGGCTGCGCGGGCCGGGCAGCTCCTGGCCGTGGTGGTGGCTGCAGCTGTGGGTGCTGGCCGTCGCCTGCCTGCTGATGCTGCTGGGCACCGCGGTCACCGTCGCCTTCATCGGGGGCCTGCGCGCGGACGCGCGCATCTGGCTGACCACGGCAGCGGTGGGCCTGCTCGCCGCGCAGCAGGTCCTGCTGGGCGTCCGGTTCGGCCGCGAGGGCCTCGACGCCGGTGGCGCCGCCGCGTGCTGGGCCCTGACCGGTGCGCTGCTCGCGACCAGCGCCACCCCCACCCCCAGCTCGAGCACGGCGCGGGCGGTGACCACGCGCGCTCACGCGAGCGGTTCGCTGGTCGTGCTGGTCGCGGGAGTCGGTGCGCTGGCCGTGGCGGCGGTGCTGCGCCGGCACCCGCCGGTGGCCGCGGTGGTGTGCGTGGTCGTCGCGCTGGCGCTGGTGAGCTTGCGCTCGGTGCACCTGATCCGTTCCCTCGACCAGCTGGCCCGCACCCGCCAGGAGTCGCTGACCGACCCGTTGACCGGCCTGGCCAACCGCCGCGCGCTGCAGGCCCTGCTGGACGGGCTGGACGCCGACGGTGCGGCGGCCACCTTGGCGGTCATCGACCTGGACGGGTTCAAGGCGGTCAACGACCGCTTCGGGCACGCGGTGGGCGACGAGCTCCTGCGCCACGTCGCCACGCGCCTGCAGGTGGAGGTCAGCCAGCACGGCACCGCGGTGCGCCTGGGCGGGGACGAGTTCGCGTACCTGCTGCCCGGTGAGCGCACCGACGACGCGCTTGCCGTGGCCGAGGCGCTGCACGCCGCCGTCGGTGAGCCGGTGGACGTCGGTGGTCACCGGCTGCTGGTCGCGTGCAGCATCGGCATCGCGACGCGGGCACGCTCACGCCCCGCCGCCCGGGCGGGAGCGCACGAGCAGGCAGGTGCTCGCGGCCTCGACCAGGTGGCCCGGGTGGTGCAGGCGGCGACGGCGGTGGAGGTGGGGGAGGAGGGCAGCGAGCGGTTGCTGCGCGACGCCGACACGGCGATGTACGCCGCCAAGGCCGCCGGTGGTGGTACCCGTCTGCACGACCGCGCGGCCGCGCGCGAGCACCGCGAGCAGGCCCGGCTCGTGGAGGAGCTGAAGGTCCTGCTGGGCGCTCCCGACGCCGTCGCCGGCGTGGCCTGCGGGGAGCTCGTCGTGCACTACCAGCCGCAGCTGGACCTGCGCACGGACGAGGTGACGGGCGCGGAGGCCCTGGTGCGCTGGCAGCACCCGCGCCTGGGCCTGGTGGGACCGCAGACCTTCGTCGACCTGGTCGAGCGGCACGGCCTGATGACCACCTTGACCACCGAGGTCGTGCAGATCGCCGTGCAGCAGGCGGCGCTCTGGCGCGAGCAGCGGTTGCCCCTGCGGGTGGCGGTCAACGTCTCCGCCAGCTGCTTCACCGACCCCACGCTGCTGTGCCTGGTGCTGGGCACCTTGCGCGAACACCGGGTGCGGCCGCACGAGCTGGTGCTGGAGATCACCGAGACGACCCTGATGTCCAACCCCGCGCACGCCGCGACGCTGACCCGCGAACTGGCCGCGCACGGGGTCGGCATCAGCATCGACGACTACGGCACCGGGTACTCCTCCCTGGCCTACCTCGACGACCTGCCCGCGGCGGAGCTGAAGGTGGACCGCTCCTTCACCTCCCGCCTGCTGCACAACCCGCGCACCCGGGCGATCGTGGCCGGCACCGTGGCCCTGGCGCACGAACTGGGGTTGCGGCTGCTCGTCGAAGGCGTCGAGGACGAGGACACGCTGCGGCTGGTGCGGCGCCTGGGCGCCGACGAGGTCCAGGGGTTCGTGCACAGCCGCCCGTTGCCGGCCGACGCCTTCACCGCCTGGTGCCTGGACCGCAACGCCGCGGCCGGCACCCCCGGCACCGCCACGCACCTGTCTGCGCGGTGACCGCCAGGTGCGCCAGTGCCGCCCACCCGGACCCCGAGCGACGGGCGGGTGGGCGGCGGGAGCGGTCAGTCGGTGCCGGACTCCATCGCGGCGCGGTCCAGGAGCGACTCGTCGGCGGAGACCTCGCCGCGCGAGGCGATCGCCTCGGCGCCGCCCTCGTCCATCGCGCCGATGAGCCCGGTGGAGGCGGCCTGCGCCGCACCCACCAGGACCGGCTGCTGCGACTGGCCCACCAGGCCGATGCGGGCGTACTGCTCCAGGCGGGCCCGGGAGTCGGCGATGTCGAGGTTGCGCATGGTCAGCTGGCCGATGCGGTCCACCGGGCCGAACGCGGAGTCCTCGGTGCGCTCCATCGACAGCTTGTCGGGGTGGTAGCTGAACGAGGGGCCGCGGGTGTCGAGGATCGAGTAGTCCTCCCCGCGGCGCAGCCGCAGCGTCACCTCGCCGGTGACGGCCATGCCGACCCAGCGCTGCAGCGACTCGCGCAGCATCAGCGCCTGCGGGTCCAGCCAGCGGCCCTCGTACATCAGCCGGCCCAGGCGCCGGCCCTCGTTGTGGTAGCTGGCGACGGTGTCCTCGTTGTGGATGGCGTTGACGAGCCGCTCGTACGCGGCGTGCAGCAGCGCCATGCCGGGGGCCTCGTAGATGCCGCGGCTCTTGGCCTCGATGATGCGGTTCTCGATCTGGTCGGACATGCCCAGCCCGTGCCGGCCGCCGATCGCGTTGGCCTCCAGCACCAGGTCCACGGCGGTCTCGAACGTGGAACCGTTGATCGACACCGGGCGGCCCTGCTCGAAACCGATGGTGACGTCCTCGGGGGCGATCTCCACCTCGGGGTCCCAGAACCGCACGCCCATGATGGGTTCGACCAGTTCGACGCCGACGTCGAGGTGCTCCAGCCGCTTCGCCTCGTGGGTGGCGCCCCAGATGTTCGCGTCGGTGGAGTACGCCTTCTCGGTGCTGGCCCGGTACGGCAGGTCGCGCGCCTGCAGCCACTCGGACATCTCCTTGCGCCCGCCGAGCTCGGTGACGAAGTCGGCGTCCAGCCACGGCTTGTAGATGCGCAGGGAGGGGTTGGCCAGCAGGCCGTAGCGGTAGAACCGCTCGATGTCGTTGCCCTTGAAGGTGGAGCCGTCGCCCCAGATCTGCACGTCGTCGGCGAGCATGGCCCGCACCAGCAGCGTGCCGGTGACGGCCCGGCCCAGGGGGGTGGTGTTGAAGTAGGCGCGCCCGCCGGAGCGGATGTGGAACGCCCCGCAGGTCAGCGCCGCCAGGCCCTCCTCGACCAGCGCCGCCCTGCCGTCGACGAGGCGGGCGACCTCGGCGCCGTAGTCCTTCGCGCGGCCGGGCACGGAGGCGATGTCGGGCTCGTCGTACTGGCCGATGTCGGCGGTGTACGTGCAGGGCACCGCGCCCTTCTCCCGCATCCAGGCGACGGCGACGGAGGTGTCCAGGCCGCCGGAGAAGGCGATGCCGACGCGCTCGCCGGTGGGCAGGGAGGTGAGGACCTTCGACATGCGGAAGATTATGCACGTGCCTGGATGATCATGCAAAGGGGTGGGTGGTCACACGAGCCCCGCCTCGCGTGCCAGCAGCGCCGCCCGCACCCGGGACGAGACCCCCAGCTTGCCCAGCAGCCGGCTCACGTGCGTCTTCGCCGTCAGCGGCGAGATGGCCAGCCGCCGCGCCAGCTCCGCGTTCGTCAGCCCCTCGCCCAGGCAGCGCAGCACCTCCCGCTCGCGCTCCGTCAGCGCCGACAGGTCCGGGCCCGCCGCCGCACCGGGCGCGGGCCCCGACGACCCCGCCGCCACCGACGCCAGCACGGTGCGCGTCACCTCCGGCGCCAGCACGCCCTCGCCCGCCGCGACCCGCCGCACGGCGTCCACCAGCCGCGGGCCGTCCGCCGTCTTCAGCAGGAACCCCGCCGCCCCCGCGCGCAGCGCCCCCAGCACCAGCTCGTCCAGGTCGAACGTCGTCAGCACCAGCACCGCCGTGCCGTCCGCCACCACCCGCGCCGTCGCCGCGACCCCGTCGGTGCCCGGCATCCGCAGGTCCATGACCACCACGTCCGGGCGCAGCGCCCGGCACTGCGCCACCGCGGTCTCCCCGTCGGCCGCCTCCCCGACGACCACCACCTCCCCGGACGCCTCCAGGATCATCCGCAGCCCCGCCCGCACCGCCGCGTGGTCGTCCGCGAGCACCACCCGCACCGGGCAGCTCACCCCCGCACCGCTCACCCCTGCGCCCCCGCCCCGACCACCGGCCGCGCCGGCAGCTCGGCGCGCACCTCCCAGCGCCCGGGCCCGGCCGGCCCGGCGGCGAACGTCCCGCCGAGCGCCTGCGTGCGCTCGCGCATCGTCGCCAGCCCGTGCCCGCGGCGGCCGTCCGCACCCGCGGCGCGCCCCGGCGGCACCGGCCCCGCGGGCAGCGCCGAGACCACCCGCAGCACCACCCGCTCGCCCTCCCGCTCCAGCGCCACCTCGACCGGGCCGGGACCGGCGTGCCGGCGCGCGTTCGTCAGCGCCTCCTGCAGCACCCGGTGCAGCGCCTGCCGCACCGCGGGCGCAGCGCCGGCACCACCCGCCTCGCCGGCCCCCGCCCACCGCACGTCCAGACCGCCGGCGCGCGCCAGCTCCACGCAGGCGCTCAGGTCGCCCGCCGCGGCCACCGGGTCGGGCGCCCCGCCCCCGCGCATCAGGTGGATCATCGTGCGCATCTCCTCCAGCGCCTCCACGCTGGCCGCGCGGATCCCCGCCAGCACCGCCGCGTCCTCCCCGCGGGCCCGGGCCGCCGCCAGCGCCGCCTCGGACTGCAGGGCGATCGCCGAGACGTGCCCGGCGACGACGTCGTGCAGGTCCCGCGCCATCGCGGCGCGCTCCTCGCGCACCACCCGCTCCGTCTCCAGCGCCGCCCGCTCACCCGCCAGCCGCGCCAGCTCCTCCCCGCGCACCACGTCCCGCGCCCACCACACCGGCAGGCACAGCAGGCCCGCACCCGTCACCGCCAGCAGCACGACCGCGCGCAGGTCCCAGCCGAGCACGCCGGCCACCAGCGCAGACCCGACCACCACGGCCAGCGCGGCGCGCTCCACGGCCCTGCGCCGCGCGGGCGTGGTGCGCAGGCACGCGCGGTAGAGCACGTCGACGAACGCCAGCGTCACCCCCAGCGACCCGGAGGTCAGACCGTCCGCGGTGAACGCGACCAGCGCCACCGCGAGCGCCGTCAGCGGCGCGGCCCGGTGCAGGGCGCTCGCCGCGCAGCACACCGCCAGCGGCAGCAGCGACCACGCCGGGGGCACCGGCCAGGGCGCGTCGCTCCACGTGCCGGTGACGCCCGCCGCGGTCAGCGCCGCACCCAGCGCGAACAGGCCCGCCCCCACCAGCAGGTCCCGCGCGGTGGGCCGGGCGGTGCGCTCCCGGGGCGGCGTCTCGGGGTCCACGGACCCATCCGACCACCCCCGGCCACCGCCCGGCGTCCGCCGACCGGAGTACGCCGGGCGGGGTGCACCACCCGCCACCGGGCCCTCCACCGGCGGACGCGGCACCGGGCCGGCCGCCCGCACGCTGCGGGCGTGGACCTCCTCGACACCCTCGGAACCCTCGACGCCGGCACCGGGACCGGTCTGCTCGCCGTGGTCGGCGCCCTCGTCGTCCTCGCCCTGCTGGACTCCACCAGCACCGGCACGCTCGTGCTGCCCGTGTGGTTGCTGCTGCGCCCCGGGCCCGCGCCGGTGCGCCGGGTCGTGCTGCACCTGGCCGTCGTCGCCGGCTGCTACGCCCTCGTCGGCGCCGCCCTCCTGCTGGGCGGCCAGGCGCTGTGGGAGGCGGCCTCCGGGTGGGTGCGGGACGCCGGGGCCACCTCCGCCGCCCGGTGGGCCCAGCTGGTGCTGGGTGCCGGGCTGCTCGTCGGAAGCTTCGCCCTCGACTCGGGCCGGCGCCGGCGCAAGGGGCTGTCGGACCGCACGCAGGTGTGGCGCGAACGCGTCGAGCGGATGGACGGCTCGCGGGCCGTGCTGCTGGCCGTGGCCTCCGTCGGGGTGGAGCTGGCCACGATGCTGCCGTACCTGGCGGCGCTGGGGATCCTCGGCGCCGCGGAGCTGCCGGCGCCCGCCACCGGTGGTCTGCTCCTCGGCTACTGCCTGGTCATGGTGGCGCCCGCCCTGCTGCTGCTGGCGCTGCGGGCGTTCGCCGCGCGCCGCGTCGAGCCGCTGCTGCGCCGGGTCGACGGGTGGGCCTCGAAGCAGGGCGACTCGGCCGCGGGCTGGGTCGTCGGCATCGCGGGTTTCCTCGTCGCCCGCGACGCGGTCGCCGCCCTCGGCGGCCTGGACGGCCTGCGCGAGGCGCTGACGGTCTGGTCACCCACCTCCTGACCAGCCAGCCCTACCCCACCCCCTCCCCGCCGTGATCAAGGAAGTTGCAACTTCCATGATCACCGAGGGGGAGGGGGAGGGGGAGGCGGTCAGGCGCGGCGCAGCAGCGCGACGAGGAAGTCCGCGTCCGGGGTGTGCGGGCGCAGGTCCCAGGTGGACAGCAGCAGGTCCGGTTCCAGCCCCGCGCCGCGGGTGTCGGCGAGGAACTCCGCCACCTCGTAACCGCGCCCGGCGCCGAACCCGCACACCAGGCGGCCACCGTCGCGCAGGTGCGTCCCCAGCCGGCGCAGCACCTCCCCGCGGGTGCTCGGCGCCAGGAACGTCATGACGTTCCCCGCGCACACCACCGCGTCGAAACCCTCCGCGATCCCGCGCGCCGGCAGGTCCAGCTCCGCCAGGTCGCCCACCAGCCACGTCGGGCCCGGGTGGTCCTCCTCGGCGGCGGCGATCAGCACCGGGTCGACGTCCACCCCGACGACCTCGTGCCCGGCGCGCGCCAGCGCACCGCCGACCCGGCCCGGCCCGCAGCCGGCGTCCAGGACGCGCGAGCCGCGGCCCAGCATCGCGTCGACCAGCCGGGCCTCGCCGTCCAGGTCGGTGCCCGCGGCCGCCATGGAGCGGAACCGCTCCACGTACCAGGCCGAGTGCTGCGGGTTCTCCCGGGTCATCCGGACCCAGGTGCTCTCCTCCACCACGTGCTCTCCCCTCCTCGTCCCGCGCGGCGCCTCAGCGGGCCGGCGGGACGACCTTCCGCTGCGCCAGGCGGTCCAGCAGTTCGCAGAACCGGTCGACGCTGTCGAAGCACTCCCCGAAACCCGCCCGGCGCACCTTCACGGTGCTGGAGACGTTGTCGAAACCGGAGTGGAACAGGAAGTCGCCGAACGCCCACCCCACCAGGCGCTCGTAGGGCGTGGGCACCAGGCCGTGCCGTTCCACGAGCCGGTTCCACGTCCCCTCGTGCATCGGCATCACCGAGGTGAGGGAGAAGTCCTGCGGTTCGTCGTGCTCCATCCCCAGGTGCCGGGCGATGGCGGCGTAGGCGTGCGCCCAGCGGAACTGGTCGCCGTTGGTGACGTTGAAGACCTCCCCGTCCGCGGCGGGCGCCGACCCGGCCCACACGGTCGCGCGGGCCAGCAGTTCCGCGTCCGTCACCTGGTACAGGGCCTCCGCGGCCGCTCGGGAACCGGGGAACCGCAGCGGCAGCCCCAGTTCGCGGCTGATCGTCGCGTGGACCGCCACCACCATGAGGATGTTCATGGGGTTGCCGGTGGCGTACCCCACGACGCCCTCCGGGCGCAGCAGCGTCACCCCGAACCCGCGCCGGGCGGCCTCGGCGCGCAGCACGTCCTCCTGCGCGTAGTAGAAGTTCGGCACCAGCAGGCGCGGGTCGCTCTCCCGGGCGGGGGTGCGGAAACCCGGCAGGTGCGCCCCGTACGCCTTGCCGCCCTGGTAAAGGGTGACGTGCCGCAGGGGGGCGTCGGCCAGCGCGTCCAGGGTGTGGCGCAGCAGTGCCGTGTTGTCCTCGATCTGCTGCCGCTCGTCGCCGCGCTCGACGTAGGCGGCGAACACCAGGTGCGTGGTGTCGCGCGCGCCGGCCAGGCCCTCTCGGGCGCCCGCCGCGGTGGACAGGTCCGCCGCCAGCGGCTGCCACGGCACGTCCGGCTGCTCGCGGCGGGCCGCGCCGCGCACCGTCCAGCCGGCCAGGCGCGCGTACTCGGCGGCGGCGTGCGCGCCGATGACCCCCGCCGACCCGGCGACGAGGGCGACGCCCGGTGCGGCCGCGGCGGCGGCGGTCGGGTCGGTGCCGCCCAGGGGGCTGGCGGGGGTGTTCACGTCGGGCATCCGGTGGGCTCCAGGGGTCGCGGCGGGTGCTCAGGCACCGGGTTCGTGGAACTCCGGCGTGCGCGGGTCCTCGGGGTCCTCCCCGCCCGCCGCAGGCAGCGGGGCGTCGTCGTGGGCGGCCGCCACCGCCTCCGGCGTCTCCTCCACGGCTGCGCCCTCCTCGCCCTGCGCCGGGTCCGGGTAGGGGTCCGGTCCCGGATCGCCCGGTTCGCCCTCGTCGTTGCCGGTGGCCATCGCGCTGTCCAGCTCCGGCTCGGCGGGGCGGGTGCGGCCGGTGTCCTCGGGTCCGCTCGTCACGGCAACCTCCTGCTCGTCGTCCTCGCAGGACCCGTACCCGCCCGGTGCGGTGGGGAAACCGCCGTGGTGCTCCTCCGGCGCGCCCGCCGTCGCGAGTCGCCTCGGACCGGTCGTCGACGCTGAGCGGCCCAGTCGCCGGGTGATCGGTGCCCGACGTCCGCGTCTCGGTCACCGCCGCGCTGGGGGTCGCGGCGGTGCGTGGCCGACGCCGAGGACTGGACGGCGCACCGGGTGCCCCAGCGGGTCGCCCTTCGACCGCTCGAGGTGGCCGTGCGGGCGTGCCCCGGTGGAGCCGGGCAGCGCCCCGGTGCTCTTGTCACGCCTGCCTGTTCGACAGGTCCGTCGCTGTGACCTGCGCCTGGACGGCGATCTCGATGGCCTTGAAGGCGTGCTCCTGGGTCATCGCTTCCTCGGTGCGCTTCAGGCAGTCCAGGACGAGCTGGCCGAAGAACGGGTAGCCGACCTTGCCGGCGACCTGGAAGTGCGTCTCCTGGTCCCCGTTCGCCAGGAACAGGTGCCCCGGCCCTTGGTCGGTCCCCAGGTTCACGTACTTGCGCTGTTCGATGAAACCCTCGGTGCCGAGGATGAACGTGCGGCCGTCGCCCCAGGTCTGCAAGCCGTCTGGGGTGAACCAGTCGCAGCGGAAGTACCCGGTGGCGCCGGTGTTCGTCACCAGGTTCGCGTCACCGAAGTCGTCGAGACCGGGGTGCTGCGGGTTGGCGTAGTTCGCGATCTGACTGTTGACGACCTCGGCGTCGGTGGATCCCGTGTAGTGCAGGATCTGGTCGACGTTGTGGCTGCCGATGTCGGTCAGGATGCCGCCGTACTTCTCCTTCTCGAAGAACCACGCCGGCCTGCTGGCCGCGTTCAGGCGGTGCGGGCCCAGGCCGATGACCTGGACGACCCGGCCGATCGCCCCCTGCTCGATGAGCTGCCCGGCGAACACGGCGGTCTCGACGTGCACCCGCTCGGAGTAGTAGACGGCGTACTTGCGGCCGGTGCGCTGAACGGCCTCGCGCGCAGCGGCGAGCTGCTCCAGGGTGGTCAGCGGCGCCTTGTCGGTGAAGTAGTCCTTGCCCGCACCCATCACCCGCAGGCCGAGCGCACAGCGTTCGCTGGTGACGGCGGCCCCGGCCACCAGCCGCACCTCCGGGTCGTCGAGGACCTCCGCTTCCGTGCGGGCGACCCGCACGTCGGGGAAGCGTTCGCGGAAGCGTTCGACCTTGGCCGGGTCGGGGTCGTGCACCCACTTCAGGGTGGCCCCGGCCCCGAGGAGCCCTTGGCACATGCCGTAGACGTGACCGTGGTCCAGGCCGATCGCCGCGATGACGAACTCGCCCGCCTCGACGACCGGGTCGGGCAGCGGAGCGGGGGCGTAGGTGCCGCCGTCGGACGTGCTCATCGGTCCACCTCCTGCTCGTGACCGCCGCTGGGGGCCCCGGAGACGCTGATCGGTCCGGCGAGGTCGCTGACGGAGGCGGACTTGCGGTAGAACCGCGGTGCGCGCTGCGTGAGTGTGCCCGGCAGGTAGTACGGGTCGTCAGCGGACAGCGGCAGGTCGACGGTGCGTCGCTCGATGCCCGCCTGGTAGATCGCCGTGATCAGCTCGATCGTGCGGCGGCCGTCGTGGCCGTCGACGGAGGGCCGGCGGCCGGACTCCAGCGCGGTCAGGACGTCGTCGACCTGCCCCTGGTGCCCGGTGTGCGCCAGCGGGACGTGCGAGGAGGCGAGCGCCCGCAGGCGTTCGACGAGCTTCCCGTCGCCGCCGGGCGCGGGGAACCCGTTCGGCTGCGCGCTCTCGGCGATCACGTCACCGTCCAGGCCCACGCTGGCGTCGCGGCCCTGGACGACGATCCGCTGACGCTCCCCGTGGTGCACGACGGAGCTCGTGATGGTCGCCAGTGCTCGCTCGTACCCCAGCACGGCGACCGAGAGGTCCTCGATCTCCGCGTTCTCGTGGGCGGTGTTCGCCAGCACGGCCGTCACCGAGCGAGGGGCGTCCAGCAGCCACAGCAGCAGGTCGATGTGGTGCACCGCGTGGTTCAGGGTGCACCCACCCCCCTCCTGCTCCCAGGTGCCCCGCCACCACAGGTCGTAGTAGCTCAGTCCCCGCCACCAGGCGGAGTCGACCTGCACGTGCGAGACCGGCCCCGCAAGACCCGAGTCCAGCACGGTCTTCAGCCTGGCCACGTCGTCCCGGAACCGGTTCTGCGCGACGGAGGAGAACAGCGCCCCGCTGTGCTCCTCGGCCCGCAGGATCGCGTCGCACGCGGCGAGCGAGGGCGCCATGGGCTTCTCGCACAGCACGTTGACGCCGGCGGTGAGGCAGTCGACGCTGATCTGCTCGTGCGTGGACGGCGGGGTGCAGACGCTGACGAGATCGACCTCCTCCTGCGCGAGCAGCTCCTCGTGCGAGGCGTGCACCCTCGCCCCGTCCAGGCTGAACTCGCGCCGGCGCGCGTGCGCCTTCTCCGGTGCGGTGTCGACCAGGGCGACGATCGTGCAGCGCTGCGGGAAGGCCCGGTAGGCGCGGATGTGCGACGGGGCGATGTTGCCGGCGCCGATGACAGCGACCTTGATCACTTCTCTCCTCGTCGTGCGCGTGGGTGGGGCAGGTCGCCCGTCGACCTCCCCGTGGGGCGGTGCGGGGAGCCGCCGGTCCCGGGCGGGGCGACCGGGGTCTGAGCGCCTCCCCGCACCGGGATCAAGCGGACTCGACGGACGTGGTCAGCTCCTCGACCATCGCCTCGGCCGCGGCCCGCGGCTCCTGGCGGCCGAAGAGCACGTCGGAGCCGTAGCGCAGCACCATCGCCTGCACGGTGCTGGCACCCTTGGGTGCGCTGGTCGGTGCCGGGCCGACGTCCTCGGCGAGGGACTCGACGTAGGCGACCGCGGACGCGTCGGCCTCGGACAGCTTCGGGGTGATGCGCTCGCGGATCTCGGGGTTGGCGGGGATGCCGCGCTCGGTGAGCAGCAGGTCGCCGGCCACGGTGGAGTTCTCCAGGAAGTCCACGAACGTGGCCGCCGCTTCCGGGTGGCGGGTGCGCGAGGAGATCGACCAGTACATCGCTGCCTTGTAGAACAGCCCGCTCGGCCCGTCGGCGCTCTGCCGCGGCGGCCGCAGCAGCTTCAGGAGCGAGCCGCGCGCGTTGGAGAAGGCGGTGACCTGCGTGGCCCACACCAGCTGCATGCCGATGGTGCCCAGCGCCATGCCGGACTGGTCGAGCCCGAGGGACTGGCTCTCCACAGCCAGCGTGGCGGGAGCAGCGCCCCCGGAGGCGATGGTTCCCAGGTGGTAGTCCCACCACGAGGCCACCACCTCCGGGTCGAGGGTGACGGCTCCGGAGGAGTCGTAGAAGGAGTTGCCCAGCTGCTGGCCCCACAGCGCCAGCCCCGGCTCGTCCAGGCCGCCCGTCTGGATGCCGTAGGTGCCGGGCGGGCTCGCCTGGCTGATGGCGGTGCCGATGCGCTCGAAGTCGGCCCACGTCCACGTCGTGTCGTCCGGCAGCTCCTGCCCGGCCGCCGCGAAGAGCTCGGGGTTGACCAGGACGGCGTGCGGCACGATGCCGTTCACCAGGCCGAAGAGGCCCTCGTCGGTCCGCCCGGTGGCGAGGTTCTCCGGGTCGATGGAGCTGGTGTCCACCTGCTCCACCTCGGACAGGTCCATCAGCGCGCCGCGGTCGGCGTAGGAGCGCAGCTGGATGACGTCCATCTGGATGACGTCCGGGGCGTCGTTCGCCGCGACGGTGGTGGCCAGACGGTCCCAGTAGCCGGCCCACTCGGTGAACTCGCCCTTGACCTGGATGCCGGGGTGCTCGGCGTTGAACGCGTCGATGATCTGCTGGGTGTACTGGTGGCGGGTGTCGGAGCCCCACCAGGTGAAGCGCAACTGCGCGGGCTCGTCGCCGGAGACGCTGCCGGAGCCGCCACCACAGGCGGTCAGGCCGGTGGTCACCGCGGTACCGGCCAGGCCGGCGCCGAAGGCGCGGCGCGAGAGGGGCCGGCCGGTGGTGGTCGATGTGCCCGGCGTCGTCGACGGATTCATCGGTTCTCCTCGTGCGTGGTGGGACCTCGCGGATGGGGGACTGCTCGCCGCCGGTGGTGGTGACGCGTTCGATGAGAACTCCTGGCCGGAGGACCGGAAGGTCAGCGGGCTCGAGGGTGGTCCGCGGCAGCTCCAGTCGTCATCGACCGCACCTAGGGACAGCGTTTACCGTCGTCACCCTACCAACTCCGAGCATGAAGGGAAGAGGGTCGCCGGAAGTCCCGAGGGGCGGCTCGGCCGCGCGTCGGGGCTCCGCTGCGAGCGCTCGAGGTGAGGGAGGAACCGGGCACCGTTCACTGGTAGGAGACGAACACCGGTGACGGGTCCACCGCGACGGTCTCGGCCGGCGTGAACGTCGGGTCGTCCTCGTCGAGGAAGTTCTTCCACCCCCACACCAGCCCGGGCGGGCCCTGGGACGTCAGGACCCCGTAGGTGGCCTCCTTCATGCCCGGCGTGCCGTGACCGTCGGCGTGCACGACGGTGACGAGCTCGTCCCGGCCGGTGTTCACGGACTCGCGGTCGCGCACCATGGAGGTGCGGAACTGGTGCAGCAGGAACACCTTCTGCGGCAGGGAGTTCTCGCGCACCAGCTGCGCCAGCCAGTCGCCGACGGCGTTCACCTCGTCCGCGCCCACCGAGCCGATCTGGCGCAGGTGCACCTGGCCGGGCGCCAGCCGCCACTCCGGGTCCAGGGCGAGCCCGACGTGCGGTCGGCGCAGCAGCGACTCGTAGCGCTTCGCCTGCGTGAGGAAGTCGGAGCGTCCCGGCTGCAGGTCCAGGACGACGGAGACGCCCGCCGCGCCCGCGGCGTCCACCCACTCCTCCAGCTCGGCGGGGTCCACCTCGTTGGAGTAGTTCCCGTCCGGGCCCGGCGAACCGGAGGCCACCGTGGTGATGATCTCCAGCGTGGGCACCGCCGGCCGCTCGTCGAGACCGTCGTAGCGGCTCGCGACCTCCCGGGCCCGCTCCAGGGTGGCCTCCAGCGGCTGCTCGCCCATGAGCCCCAGGCTGGGGGCGCCCGGGTGCCCGTACAGGGCGATCAGGCGGCGGCCCTCCAGCGGCAGCTGCCCACCGCCCGGCACCTGCACCCCGGTCAGGGCGGTCCCGACGCGGCCGTCGAACACGTCCGGCGTGGCGAACGCCGGCCCCAGCCCCACCACGTGCTGCGGCGCGGCGGCGTGCAGGGCCTCGACGACGGCGCCGTCGGCGCGCGGGTCCCCCGCGGGTGCGGTGACCACCTGCACCCCCACGGCGCGGGCCGTCGCGGTGGCGGCCGCCTCCCAGGGGGCGCCCGTCACCAGCAGCACCGTCCCGGTGGAGCGTCCCGGGGCAGCGGTGCGGGGCTCCCCGGCCTCCTCCACGTCGGGGTCCCCGCGCTCGGTCAGCGCCTGCTCGGCCCACGCGGCGGCCGCCCCGCCGACCGTGAGGACCTCCTCCGCGCCGAGCCGGCGCACCTCCGCGGCCGTCGCGGCACCGGGCAGCAGCAGCGGCACCCCCAGCCCCGCCGCGACCGCGGCCCCCCGCTCCAGCGACGCGGGGTCGTCGGCGGCCACGACCACCGACGGGCTGCTGCTCAGCAGGTGGGCGCTGAGCGCCACGGCCGCCTCCGGGCCGGTGGACGCGGCCAGCACGGCGCTGCGCCCCGACGGCTGCGCCAGCGCGGCGCCGGACGAGGTGGCGGCCGAGGCGCCGCTGCGCTGCCCCGCGCCCGCGGCGCCGCGCTCCTCGGCGGCGGAGGAGGTGCAGGAGGTCAGGGCGAGCGCCAGGACGAGCAGGCCGCTTGCTGTGCGTGCGCGGATGACGTGCTCCCGGGGTCGCGGATCGGACCGTTCGTGCGCACAGCCTGCCACCTCGCGGGCCCGGCCCCCGCGACGTCGGCGGGTCGCGGCCGGCTGGCGCGTCGCACCCCGCGGGTGAGACTGGACCGGGCCCGGCGGGCCGGGCCCCACCGCGACGAGAGGACCCCGACGTGCCCACCTGGTTCATCACCGGCTGCTCCACCGGCCTCGGCCGCTCGCTCGCCGAGGCGGTCCTCGCCGCCGGCGAGAACGCCGTCGTCACCGCCCGCGACGTGGAGCGGGTGCGCGACCTGGAGCGGCAGCACCCCGGCACGGCCCTGGCGCTCGCGCTGGACGTCACCGACCCCGCGCGGGTGGCCGAGGCGGTGCGCAGCGCCGAGGAGCGCTTCGGCGGCGTCGACGTGCTCGTCAACAACGCCGGGTACGGCTACCGCGCCGCCGTCGAGGAGGGCGACGACGCCGACGTGCGCCGGCTGTTCGACACCCACGTCTTCGGCGCGGTCGACCTCGTCAAGGCGGTCCTGCCCGGGATGCGCGAGCGCCGTTCCGGCTCGATCGTCAACCTCTCCTCCATCGGCGCGCACGTGTGCCCGCCGGGCTCCGGCTACTACGCCGCCGTCAAGGCCGCCCTGGAGGCGCTGTCCACGTCGATGCGCCAGGAGCTGGCGCCGCTGGGGATCAACGTGACGATCGTCGCCCCCGGCGGTTTCCGCACCGACTTCGCCGGTCGCTCCCTGACGCAGTCCGCCGAGGCGATCGCCGACTACGCCGAGACCGCCGGCAAGCGCCGCAAGGAGCACGACACCGTCCACGGCACCCAGCCCGGCGACCCCGCGAAGGCCGCGCAGGCGATCATCACCGCGGTGCGATCGCCCGAACCGCCCGGGCGGCTGTTCCTCGGCGCCGACGCGGTCACCGCGTTCCGCGGCGTCCTCGACGCGCAGCGTGCGGAACTGGACGCGTGGGAGGAGCTCAGCACGAGCACCGGCTTCGACGCGTGAGGCGCCGCGCAGCCGGTCCATCTCGCGCCGGTCCCGCTTCGTGGGGCGCCCGGCACCGCGGTCGCGGTTGCCGAACGCCCCGAAGAACTCGTCCTTCGGCGGCGGGGGAGGGGAGTTGTCGACGTAGGCCTTCACCGCCACCGGCGCACCCACCCGCTTGGTCAGCGGATGCACCACCTCGAAGACCCTCTCGTAGCCCTCGGCGCGCACCCGCACCTCGTCGCCGGGCACCACCTTCGTGGCGGGTTTCGCGCGCTCGCCGTTCACGCGCACGTGCCCCGCCCTGACGGCGCTCGCGGCGACCGAGCGGGTCTTGTACAGCCGCACCGCCCAGACCCACTGGTCGATCCTCGTCATCCCCGCCCCCTCGTGATCACGACGCCGAGAGGACCCCGTCGACGAGCTCCTGCGCCTCGGACTGCACCCGGCGCAGGTGGTCGGCGCCCTTGAAGGACTCCGCGTAGATCTTGTAGACGTCCTCGGTGCCGGAGGGGCGCGCGGCGAACCAGGCGTTCTCGGTGACGACCTTCAGCCCGCCGACCTTCGCGCCGTTGCCGGGCGCCTCGGTGAGCTTGGCGACGATGCGCTCGCCGGCGAACTCCTCGGCGGTGACCTGGTCGGCGGACAGCTTCGACAGGGTCGCCTTCTGCTCGCGGGTGGCGGCGGCGTCGCTGCGCACGTACTGCGGCGCGCCGTGCTGCGCGGTCAGGTCGCCGTAGTGCTCGCTGGGGGTGCGGCCGGTGGTGGCGATGATCTCCGAGGCCAGCAGCGCCAGGAGGATGCCGTCCTTGTCGGTGCTCCACACCGACCCGTCGCGGCGCAGGAACGACGCACCGGCGCTCTCCTCGCCGCCGAAACCGACGGAGGAGTCCAGCAGGCCAGGCACGAACCACTTGAACCCGACGGGAACCTCCAGCAGCGTGCGGCCCAGGTCCTCGGCCACCCGGTCGATCATCGAGCTGGACACCAGCGTCTTGCCGATCGCGGCGCCGGCCGGCCAGCCGTCGCGGGTGGAGAACAGGTACCGGATCGCCACCGCGAGGTAGTGGTTGGGGTTCATCAGGCCGGCGTCGGGGGTGACGATGCCGTGCCGGTCGGAGTCGGCGTCGTTGCCGGTGGCGACCTGGAACTCCGAGCGGCGGTCGATGAGCGAGTGCATCGCCGACGGGGAGGAGCAGTCCATGCGGATCTTGCCGTCCCAGTCCAGCGTCATGAACCGCCAGGTCGGGTCCACCAGCGGGTTCACGACCGTCAGGTCCAGGCGGTGCCGCTCGGCGATCGCCTGCCAGAACTCCACGCTCGCGCCGCCGAGGGGGTCGGCGCCGATGCGCACCCCGGCGGAGCGGATCGCGTCGATGTCCAGCACGTTCGGCAGGTCGTCGACGTAGGTGCCGAGGAAGTCGTAGCCCTGCGCGGCGGCGCGCGCCCTCGCGAACGGGACCCGCCGCACGCCGTCCAGCCCGGCCTCGAGGTAGGCGTTGGCCCTCTTCGCGATCCAGCCGGTGGCGTCGGTGTCGGCGGGGCCGCCGTTCGGCGGGTTGTACTTGAAGCCGCCGTCGCGCGGCGGGTTGTGCGAGGGGGTGACCACGATGCCGTCGGCGAGGCCGGGCCCGGTGGTGCGGATGCGCGCACCGTCCCGGTTGGCGCGCAGGATCGCGTGCGACACGGCCGGGGTCGGGGTCCAGCTGTCGCGGTCGTCCACGAGGACGGTGACGTCGTTGGCGGCCAGCACCTCCAGCGCGGACGTCCACGCCGGCTCCGACAGGGCGTGCGTGTCGCGGCCGAGGAACAGCGGGCCGTCGTAGCCCTGCTCGCGGCGGTGGTCCACGATCGCCTGGGTGGTGGCGAGGATGTGCTGCTCGTTGAAGGCGCCGTCCAGGCTGGAGCCGCGGTGCCCGGAGGTGCCGAAGGTGACGCGCTGGCCGACGTCGGAGGGGTCCGGGGTCACCGCGTAGTAGGCCGTCACGACGTGCGCGACGTCGATGAGGTCGGAGGCTTCGGCGTGCTGGCCCGCGCGCGGGTTCGTCATGGTCCCTCTTCCGTGCCGGTGGCGTCCTGGGGTGCGGGTCGATGCTGCACCCGCACGCCCCACCCTGCCAGCCCTCCCCTCCTCGCGGGCCCGGCCGCCGGAGGGTGCGCGCGGGCGTGCCGGTGCCCCAGCCCCGCGCAGACCAGGGCGATCGCCGCGGCGGCGACCAGGCCGGCGCCGACGTGCCAGCGCAGCAGCCCCGCGCCCGCGGCGGCACCGGCGAGGATGAGCAGCACCGCGCCCAGCCGCCGCCGCCACCCCTCGCCCGTGCCGCCGGCCAGGCGGGAGTCCGCGGCCAGCCCCGTCAGCGTCGACGTCACCACGACCGTGGTGACGTCCTTCACGGCCAGCCGGCGCGCGGCGGCCGCCTGCGCGCCCATCAGCAGGCCCAGGGTGGCGGTGACCGCCAGCGCGGCCGGTGGCGGCGTCGCGCCCTCCCGCACGGGCACCGCGTCGCCCAGACCGGCGACGACCCCGGCCAGCACGGCGAGCCCGGCACCCACGAGCGCCACCACCACGGTGGTGCCCGTCGTCCACCCCCGCGCCGCCCGGCGCAGCACCCGACCCACCAGCACCGCCCCCAGCACGAACGTCACCAGGGCCAGGACGGGGCCGAGCACGGGCAGGTCCTCAGCGCCGGTGAGGCCCATGCCGAGGATCACCACGTTGCCGGTCATGTTCGCGGTGAACACCCGGTCCAGCCCCAGGTACCCGACGGCGTCGACGATCCCGGTGGAGAACGTCAGCGCCAGCAGCAGCCCCAGGTGCCAGGAGGCGGGTCGAGCGGGAGGGCGGGCCACGCCCCGACCGTAGTCACCGGCGCGGCGGGGGCGGAACGGGCGGAGGGGGGGGGGGGGGGGGGGGGGG